>CADCWC010000106.1 GCA_902806305.1 uncultured Thermoleophilia bacterium
AGCGACGATGACGTACGTGCCCGCGGACGAGCGCTACGCGACGATGCCGTACCGGCGGACGGGCCGCAGCGGGTTGCGGCTGCCCGCGGTGTCGCTCGGGCTCTGGCACAACTTCGGCGACGACCGGCCGCTCGAGACGCAGCGCGCCATGCTCCGGCGCGCGTTCGACCTCGGCGTCACCCACTTCGACCTCGCGAACAACTACGGCCCGCCGTACGGCTCGGCGGAGCTCAACTTCGGCCGGATCTTCCGCGAGGACTTCGCGGCGCACCGCGGTGAGCTCATCATCTCCACGAAGGCGGGCTGGGACATGTGGCCCGGCCCGTACGGCCAGGGCGGCTCCCGCAAGTACCTGCTCTCGAGCCTCGACCAGAGCCTCCGGCGCATGGGGCTCGACCACGTCGACATCTTCTACTCGCACCGGTTCGACCCCGAGACGCCGCTCGAGGAGACGATGGGTGCGCTCGACGCGGCGGTGCGGCAGGGCAAGGCGCTCCACGTCGGCATCTCGTCGTACTCGGGTGCGCGCACGGCGGAGGCGGCGGCCATCCTCCGTGACCTCGGCACGCCGCTCCTGATCCACCAGCCGAACTACTCCCTGCTCAACCGCTGGATCGAGACGGACCTGCTGCCCGTGCTCGACGAGCACGGCGTCGGCTGCATCGCGTTCTCGCCGCTCGCCCAGGGGCTTCTCACGGACCGCTACCTCGACGGCGTGCCCCCGGACTCGCGCGCCTCCCAGGGGAAGTCGCTGCCCGAGCGGTTCCTGCACGAGGGGAACCTCGGCCACATCCGCGCGCTCGACGACCTGGCCCGCGGGCGCGGCCAGTCGCTCGCACAGATGGCGATCGCGTGGACGCTGCGCGACCCGCGCGTGACGTCGGCCCTGATCGGCGCCTCGAGCGTCGGTCAGCTCGAGGACAGCCTGGCGGCGGTCCGGCACCTGGAATTCAGCGCCGAGGAGCTCGCGGCGATCGAGCCGCACGCCGTCGACGGCGGCATCGACCTCTGGGAGGAGCCCCGCACCGCCTGACCGGCAGCGCCGTCATCCGTCGACCCCTCGGGACGACTCGATCGGGTGCTCCGAGCGGGCGCTGCCGCGTGCGGGCGACCGCCGACCGCCGGCCGATAGGGGAAGGCCGGAGGCGGGCATGTTCGACGCATGATGAACGCCGTCCCACCCCTCGCCGGCCTCTGCACCTACGAGCAGGCGGGCGTCGCAGGCCGCTCCGTCGACGAGACGGTGCGGCTGCTCCGGCGCCTGGCGCGGATCGAGCGGCGGACGCTGCTCGCCATGGCCGCGCACCTGAACGCCGTCCCCGAGTGGGAGGTCAAGTGCGCACTCTCGCTGCACCTGTGGCAGGACGCCGAGCACTGTGCCGCCCTCCGGGAGCGCGTCGCGGAGATGCGCAAGCCACCCCACTACCTGGACCGCCCCGACGACGAGGCGCTCGAGGCGTTCTTCGAGGAGCTCCTGCGCTCCGGCTCGACGCGCGAGCTGCTGACCGGCGTCTATCGCGTCCTCAAGCCGCGCGTCATCGAGGCGATCCGCGAGCACCGCGCGCGGGCGAACCCGCTCGCCGATCAGCCGACCATCCGGCTGCTGCGGTCCCTCGTCGCCGAGGAGGAGGAGCAGGTCGAGTGGGGGGCCGCCGCCCTCGCGGCGCTCGCCGGCCCGGACGACGACTGGGGGCGCCACCTGGAGGCGTACCTGGACGCGGCCGGCGGTGCGGCGGGCGACGGCGAGCGGACCGGCGAGCTGCCTCCGCCCCGCGCAGTCGCGCCGCTCGAGCTGGTCCGCGTGCCCCGCCGTGACGACCGGTTCACGCGCCTGTGGGACTCGCGGGGGCGCGGCTTCTTCGACGACGACGCCGAGCGGTCCACGGCGGAGGTCAACTGGCGGCTGATGTACGTCCGCCTGACGGAGATGCACGTGCCGGAGCTGCTCGCGCTCATCCTCTACGAGTGGCCCGACGCGACCTTCGAGCAGCATCGGGCGCTCGCGCGGCACCTCTGGGACGAGGCGCGCCACGCGATGATGGGTGAGGTCTACTTCCAGGCCCACGACGTCGACTGGTGCTCCGTGCCGCACGAGCTCAGCTTCGCCTCGTACCCGAACACGCAGCTCGAGCCGCGCGAGCGGTACGCGCTCCTCTACGGCGTCGAGCACGGGGCGATGCGCAAGGACGGCAAACGGGCGCAGCACGAGGCGGCACAGGCGTCCGGCGATCCACTGCCCACCCTCTTCCAGGACTTCGACTGGGCCGACGAGGTGCTCCACGTCCACATCGGCCGGCGCGTCCTGACCGAGGCGTACGCGTCCACGAAGGAGCTCGACGACGCGGCCGCGGAGACCCGCGCGGCGTACGACCGGATCGTCGCCTCGGACCGCGCGCTCCCACGGTCCGACTGGTGGGACGAGTTCTACGGCGGAATCGCCGCGCCGTCGTCGTCGTCCCCGTGACGGCCCGGCCGGCCGCCCGGGCCGAGCGGCGGATTGTGTCGTCCGGGTCGACCATGCGACAATCGTCACCCACTGCGAGCTGGAGGTCGTGATGCGTGTTGGCGACGTGATGCACATCAACCTCGTCACGTGCAGCCCGGACGACTCCGTGTCAGCCGCCGTGCAGCAGATGGTGACGGCGCGCGTGGGCTGCATCCTGGCCGTCGGCGACGACGGTCGACTGGCGGGCGTGCTCTCCGAGCGCGACGTCCTGCGGCTCGTGGCGGAGGACGCCGACATGCGTGAGGCCCGCGTGGGCACGGCCATGACCCGCGAGGTGCTGACCGTCGAGATGGACGCGGACCTGGCGTGGGCCGCGGCCAGGATGGCCGACGGGAAGATCCGCCACCTGCCGATCGTCGAGGACGGGCATCCGGCGGGCATCATCTCGATGCGAGATCTGCTCGAGCTCTCGGCCGAGGTGCTACGCCTCCAGGGACCGGCCGCCGCGAGCGACGTCCTGCGGGCCGCGGTGGGCCGCCCGGCGGCGACGACTGCCGCCGGTCAGCGGTAGAGGGCCGGAAGCCCCTCGGCGACCGCCGGGGGCAGGTTCCGCTGCCGTGCGAGCCGCGCGAGGAAGGTCTCGTCGTCGGCCACGGTCAGCTCGTCGAGCTCGAGCGGCCCGAGCAGCTCGGAGAGCGGGACCGCGGCGCGGGGCACGTCACGGGCGAAGCCGGTCGGGTCGCCTCCGGCGTCCGGCAGCCGCGGCCGCAGCTCGAGGCCTGTGTCGTCCCACTCGTCGAGCGCGAGCGTCCACTCCTCCGGCGCGTCCGGCCCGACCGCCCGCGCGCGAGGCGCCCGCTCCAGGGCCTCGGCCAGGGCCGGAAGGCGCTCCAGCGCGTCGGCCAGGCGATCGGAAGCCGCCCGGAGGGTGACGGGCGCCATCAGGCCGTCGGCCTCCCCGTGGGCGAGGTTCAGGACGCGCGGCCGCCCGCCGAGACGGATGCGCTCGCCGGACGCGCCCAGGTCGCGCATCAGGGCGGGCGTGCCGACCCGGCCGACGCCGTTGATCATCACGAGCCGGAGCGCGGTCTCGGACGCCTCGAGGAGCGTGGCGTACGGGTCGCGGGCGTTCCCCGCGACGACGATCAGGTCGGCCCGCTTCCCGACCTCGAGCGAGCCGACCGCGCGGCCCCAGCCGAGGATCGTCGCCGCGTCACAGGTGGCCATGGCCACGAGCTCCCGATCGGAGAAGACATCGCCCTCGGCCTGGCTGACGAGCCGCGCCACCTTGAGCTCGCCGAGCAGGTTCTTGCTGCCGGACGGGGACCAGTCCGAGCCGAGGCCGATCCGCACGCCGTGGGCCTTCGCGCGATCGACGCGGGCCGTCCGCCCGTAGAGCAGGAGGTTCGAGAGCGGCGACCACACCATCGAGGCCCCGTGCGAGCCGAGCACCTCGAAGTCCGGGTCCTCGAGACCGGCGCAGTGGATCCCCGCCAGCTGCGGCGCGACGGCCCAGTCGCCGTTCGGCGGTCGAAGGGCCAGGAAGTGCCGGCGGGCGGCCTCGTCGACGCCCTCGGAGAGGTGCAGGAGCAGGCAGCTCGATCGTCCGAGCCGGATGCGGAAGCGCTCGGCGTCGCGCGCGTCGACGTCGGCGATCCGGGCGGCGGCCTCGGGCAGCTCCGGCTCGTCGGTCTGCTCGACGTTCCGCACCACGCCGCGGAAGAACCGGCGGAGCCCGTGGTTCGAGTAGAGCTCCACGCCCTGGCTCGTCGTCACGCCGCCGAGCAGGCACTTGCACTCGACGTAGCGGACGAGCGACGGCACGACGTCCGGCGTGCGCCCGAGCACGGCGAGCGGGCCGCTGATCAGGCGGCGGTAGTCCGGGATGCGCGCCCACGCGTCGCGGTTCGCGTAGCGGGCGGGGACGTCCCAGAGCCGGAGGACGTTGTAGGGCAGGTGGTTGTGCAGCTCGATCAGGCCCGGGTAGAGCGTGCCGCCGGTCCGGACGACCGGCACGGTCTCGAAGCCCGCGGGCGCGGGCTCGCCGACCGGGGTCACGGCCACGATCCGACCGGCGTCCACGTAGACGGTCCCCTGTGGCAGCACCCGGGAGGCGGCGTCCATGGTGACGACGCGGCCCGAGACGGCACAGCGGCCCGCCACGCCGGGGTCGACCGGCCCGCGGACGGCGCCCTCGACGGCGACGAGGGAGCTCATGCCGTCTCCGCGGCGGGCACCGTGACGGTGATGGTCCGACGCTTCTGCGCGACTGTGTCGCCCCGGCGCTCGGCCCAACCCGAGCGGGCCCGCATCCAGTGGGGCGTGCCCGCCGGCAGGTCCCCGGCCGGGATCGGCCTCCGATCGCCGTCCACGAACGCCGCCCCGTAGGGCTCGAGCGGCCCGTCGAGGTCCGGCTCCGTGATCGCCGGTCGCAGCCGGGTCAGGGCGGTGTTCCAGGTCTCGAGCATCGCCGCGGTCGCCGCCGCCCGCCGGGCCGGGTCGCCACCGGACGAGCTCTCCGGCTGCGTCGGGTGCGTCACGCGGGCGAAGGGCACGTCGCTCGCCGTGCCGGCGGGGGTCTCGAGCCAGCTGCGCCACGCCGCCTCGGCGAGGCCGCCGAGCGCCAGGACGGCCTGGACGCCACCCTCGCCGACGAGGGCGTCGAGCCACCGGTGGCGATAGGCGGCGATCGCCGGGTCGTCGCGATGGCGGTTGCCGCCGCCCTGGCCGTAGACGGCGTACAGGAATGCGTTGACCAGCACGTAGCTGCGGTCGAACCCGAGCTTCCGGAGCAGCCCCTGCACCCGATGGCCGGCCTCGCCGACCAGGATGCGCCGCACGACCGTCTCGTGCTGGGCCGGGTCCTGCCCGATCACGAGCACACGGGCCGAGCCGTCGAGGCGCCCGCGGTGGAACACGGGTCCCCACTCGACGCGGAAGTCGTCCCGCGGGTAGACGTCGGGGCCGGGATAGTCGGCGCACAGGGCCCGGTACGGCTCGCGGCCGTAGCCGACGCAGTGGTCCTCAGGCATGCGCGGGGACCTCCGCGAGGCCCGTCGCGGTCGCCCGGTCGGGCGCCGACGCCGCGGCGGCGCCCGCGGCGTCGCGCTCCTGCATGTGCCGGGGGTCGAAGAGCCGCAGCAGCGGGTCGCCGTAGTGCTGGTAGGCGCCCCAGGTCATGGCGCCCTCGAGCGACGACCAGATCCGTTGCCGGGCGTCGCGCATCGCGGCGTACATCGGCTGCACGGTGCCCGCGGCGTACCGTCCCGGGACGTCCCCCGGCCGGACGCCGAGCAGCGCGGCGTACAGCTCGAGCGCGAACAGCCGGGCGGCGGTGTCGTTCACCGGCCAGGCGGTGCAGACGAAGTTCGACACGCCGCGGGCGAAGAACGCCTCGGCGAACGTCGGCGCGAGCCCGGCCGGGCTTCGCTCACCGTCCCCCGTCACGCCGGACTCACACGCGTTCGAGAACACGAACTTGGGGATCCGGTCGACGCGGTTGAGCTCGTTGACGGCCAGTCGCTCGCCGCCCGTGAAGAGCCAGCCGGACTCGGCGGGCGCCTTCAGGTCGTAGACGCAGTGGCCCGCGAAGTGCAGGACGTCGTAGGTCCGGTTCAGCAGCTCGCGCAGGACGTTCGAGCGGGTCGCCTCCTCCGGTCCGAGCATGCGGACCACCTCGACGCGGTTCGCGCTCGCGGCGTGGACGGTGTTGAAGGCGCGGAAGAGGGCGGCGACCTCGGCGCCCTCCCGTTCGGCCTCCGGCAGCCGCATGTCCGCCGCCGGATCGGCCACGATCAGGACGCGGAGACGCCGGCGGGGCGGCAGCGGCGGGTCGGGCGGCGGGGCGAACTGCGTTCTGAGCTGCCGGGTGAAGCCTCGGCTCGTGCCCAGGAAGCTCTTGAGCATCGCGTCGCCGTCCTGCTCCGCGAGCGTGTCGGCGCCGTCCCGCTCGGGGACGGGCGGGACGAGCATCTCCCAGTGCACCCGCGCCGTCCGCGCGTCGAGGAGCATGACGAGCGGCGCGGCGCCCTGCAGATGCGGGACCAGATCGTCCGGGATCAGCAGCTGACCGAGGAAGCGGCCGCGGTCGAACTGCAGCGCCTCGTCCCACTCGGCGGCGAGCTCGTCGTTGGCCACCGCGACGACGCCGGGGTTCAGCGGCACCTCGCGCTCCGGCACCGACGCGGTCTTCGTGATCGCGCCGAACCGGTAGGAGGAGCCCTCGAGCTCCACCGTCAGCCGGGTCGGCGTCCCGTCCGGATCCTCCGCCGGGAGGTCGGTGCGGCCGGCGACGTGGTCGATCGCGTCCCGTGCCGATCGCCGCGCCTCGGCCAGGAGACGCTCGCGCCGGCGCGGCGACAGGGGCTCGTAGCTGATCTGCAGCCGGTCCGTCCGTCGGAGCCGCTCCGTGTTGCGCTCGATGGCCCGGTCGATCTGCACGACCCGCCCCGGGTCGGACTCGACGAAGGTGATGCAGCGCAGGCGCTCCTCGTCCTCGGTGCAACCGGTGACGGCGTACTTGATGCCGCGGATCCAGGCGTCGATGGCGTCGGCGATCGGGAGATTGCCGTTCCCGGCCCCGATCGCCACGGTGGCGAGATGTCGCCGCCCGATACGCCCGAGCGACCAGCACAGCTCGCGCGCCACGACGGCGCACTCCGGCGTGCCGAACCGCCCCGGCGGGCCCATGCCGACCACGGCCACGAGCCGCTCGGCGCCGGGCGTGCGCGGGTCGGGCAGGAAGAAGGGCTCGGCGAGACCGCCGCGGAGGATCCCCCGCTGCGCGTACTGCGTCAGGATCAGGTCCTCCTCGTCGATCCGATCGCGGTCCGCCGTGCCCGCGATCGTCCGCGAGATCGCCTCGTCGACGGCGCCCTCCGCGTTCTCGGGCTTGACGCCGATGTAGTGGCCGACCGCCAGCACGTCGATCGGCGGGCTCAGGCGGGGCAAGGTCGCGTCGTCGATCCGACCGTGCAGGAGCCGG
Organism: uncultured Thermoleophilia bacterium; assembly: GCA_902806305.1. Taxonomy (GTDB): domain Bacteria; phylum Actinomycetota; class Thermoleophilia; order Gaiellales; family F1-60-MAGs149; genus CADCWC01. Next base: position 7,431 of record CADCWC010000106.1, read on the forward strand.
AGGGTCACGGTGGCGCCACGCGGCGGCGCCACGGCGGGCGTGGGCTCGCTCGGGGGGGCGACCGCCGGCTCCGCGTCGTCGTCGACGGGCGACAGGAACGTCCGCGTGACGGCGTCGACGAGCTCGCGCTCCTGGCCCGCGACGAAGGCCCGCGACTGCGCGTCGTCGCCCCGCGTCGCCATCGCCATGACGCGGTCGCCGGTCGTCGTCGCGCGCCGTCGCGAGGACCGCACCGGGGCCCGCTCCGGCCCGCCGGCCGTGTGCAGGCGCTCGCTCGTGCCCGTCTCGAGCAGATCGTCGAGGGCCTCGAGCAGCGCGGGGTTCGAGGGCAGGGATCCGTGCCCCCCGACCAGGCGGTAGTCGGGTCCCGTCGGCTCGTCCCGGCGTCGGAAGGCCACGAGGTGGTGGGGCACGCAGCCGTCGCCGTCCAGCGTCCAGCTGTAGGCCGAGTCCGACGTCCAGTCCGCGGGGGCCTCCAGGCTCGAGGGCGTCCGTCGCCGGTCGCCCCCCACGACGACCGCATCGAGGTCCTCGGCCTCGTGCAGGCCCTCGTGGAACCGTCGACCCCGGTCCAGGCGCTCCTGGGGCACCATCAGCGCGCCGTAGGTGTCGGCGACGTAGAACGTCTCGGCGCCCGGGAAGGCGTCCGGCGCGGGCAGCGTCTCGTAGAGCGAGTCGAACGACGAGAGGATCCCGGCGATGTCCTCGCGGCTGCGACCGTCCATGGTCGCGAGGCTCGCGATGCCCGGGTCGAGTCCGGCCAGCATCCGCAGACCGACGTAGCACCCGTGGTTCGGGGTCCCGAGCATCACCAGGCGACCGCCGCGCCGGTCCTCCTCGGTCTGACTCGCGAGGAAGGCCCGGGCGACGAGCCCGCCGACCCCGTGCGCGACGATGCTGACGGGCTCGCCACGCGGGAACCACTCGCGCACGCGGGCGCCGAGCTGGGCGGCGGCGATGCTGAGATCGCGTCGCCAGTCGTAGGCGAACGTCCGCACGGTCCACCCGCTCGCGAGCGTCAGGAGCAGCTCGCCGTACGGGCGCTTCAGAACCCCGACCGCCACCGTCGACGCCTGGTTGCCCCACGCGTGCTCGTCGAGGCGCAGCCGCTCGAACGACCCGCCGATGAGCGCACGGGCCCGGACCCAGACGGGCTCGTCCGTGCCGTCGGACGCGCGGCGGACCAGCGCGCTGCCGAACAGATCCGGGACCACGACGACGTTCCCCCGGGGGCGCGTCCGCTGCCGGGCCGGCTCGAGCTGCACCGCGATCGCGCGGAGCCGCTGGTAGACCTCGTCACCGAGCGCGGCCCGCAGGCGCCGCGCCGAGGCGGGGTCGAGCGAGCGCAGGAGCTCGGCGAGCTCGTCCGCGTCCGCGGCGTCGGTCCGCCGGATGAGGTCCGCTTCCTCGGCCACGAGGGTCAGCCGCCCCCGGCTGCGGGAGCCTCGACGCGTCCGCCGTCGACGGCCGCCACCAGGCGCTCGATGTCCTCCACCGAGGCGTGGTCCACCTCGATGCTGCCGCCGCCGGGCAGCTCGATCTTCGCGCCCGTGACGCCCTTGCCCCGCACCAGCGCCACGAGGCGCTCGACGACCGACGCCACGGCCCCGGCGTTCGCCAGCGCACCCCCCGCCAGCTGGACCAGCATCACGATCCCGCCCAGGGCGAAGCGCGTCGGCGCGGCGGTCGCGTCCTCGACGGCGTCGAGGGCGCCGATCTCCCGGCCGAGCGCCGCAGCCTGTTCGGGCGGGAGCCCCGGCAGGTCGAGCTTCAGGCGCAGCGGCCCGGCCTCGTCGATCGACGTGTCGGTCATGTCGTGTCCCCCTTGTCGCCGGCCGGAGCCGGGCTCTCTCAGGTGAAGAGCGCGCGGTCGAGGTTCTGAGACATCCCCTCGACCTGCGGGTGCTGCGGGAAGCCCGCCTCCTCGAGCCGCGGCGTCAGTCGCGCCCCGAGCTCGCGGTACGTCAACCCCGGTCCGGCGGCGCGGATGGTGGCGATCGCGTGGTAGCTCATCGCGCCGTGGTAGTCGCCGTCGATCAGCGCGTCGTAGGAGACCTCCCGGTCGCGGCAGCCGCTCACCAGCACCTCGCGCATCTGTTCCTCCGGGTAGCTCCGCCGGCGCGCCCTCGCCGCCAAGCTGAGGCCCGACAGACCGTCCAGACCGAGTTGCGACGGCGGCAGCATCCGCGGTCGCCGCTCCTCTCCGGGACGGCGCGTGACGCTCCCCGAGTGACACGAGTCGGAGATCACGGTCAGCCGGACGCCGTCGGCAAGCGTGGCGAAGAGCGTGCGCAGCTCGTCGTCGAGGATCTGGTTCCGGTCGACGTCGTACGGGCACATCGTCTCGTCGTAGAGCGCGTCGTCCTCGTCGCCGTCCCGGTCGGCGACGTAGGAGCCGTGCGACGAGTTCGTGAACACGAGCACGTCGCCGGCCGTCGCACCGTCGAGGAGCCGCCGCACGCCGTCGAGGACGGCCGTCTTGGTGGCCGCGGCGTCCGTGACCAGCTCGATGTCGTCGGACCGGAAGCCGAACTGGTCCACGAGCAGCGCCGACCAGTCACGGGCGTCGTTCACGC
>CADCWC010000107.1 GCA_902806305.1 uncultured Thermoleophilia bacterium
TGCTCTACCTGCCGGTCACCATCCCGCTCGTGCTGGCGGCCGTCACGACGTCGCTGGCGGCCCTCGACGGCGACCCCACGAGCCGTCCTCTCGGCTTCCTGATCCTCTCTGATACCGTGTTCCTGCTCCTCGCGTGGGGCACCTACGAACACCTCGTCGGAGAGTGACGTGCCTGCAGAGCGGCGGCTGAGCAGCCTGATCCCGGCGGTCCTGAGCGCGGTGCTGATCCCCCTGTCGATCGGCCTGATCTTCTGGTGGGTGCCGGACGACGTCGACCAGGGGTTCTCCCAGCGCATCTTCTACTTCCACGTGCCCGTGGCGATCACGACGTACGCGTGCTTCGCCTACGGCGCGGTCTGCGCCGCGCTCTACCTGTGGCGCCGTGACGCCCGGTGGGACCTGCGCTCGTACGTGGGCCTGCACGTCGGCACGATCTTCGGCACGCTCGTGCTGCTGACCGGCCCGATCTGGGCTCGCATCAGCTGGGGCGTGTGGTGGAACTGGTCCGACCAGCAGCTGAACGTGTTCCTGATCCTGTTCCTGTTCTACTGCGCCTACTTCATGCTCCGGTTCTCGATCGAGGAGGGCGAGCGGCGCGCGAGCTACTCCGCCGTCTACGCCCTGGCGGGCGTCGCCCTGATCCCGCTCTCCGTCGTCGGCGTGCGCCTCGCGCAGGAGCTCATCCACCCGCAGGTGTTCTTCTCGGAGGGCGAGGTCGCGGACATGCCCGGCTCCTTCGCGGCCACCTTCCTGGTCGCCATGCTGGGCATGCTCTGCCTGGCCGCCGCCATGATCGCCGTCGAGCTGCGCGGCAAGCGCGCCGCGCTCCGCGTGCGCGAGCTGCGCCGTCGGCTCGCCGGAGCCGACCTGTAGTGGGCCGCTGATGGAGCTCTCGGAGGCCGTCAAGTACGTCGCCGCCGCCTACCTCGTGGTCTGGCTCGCGATCCTCGTCTACGTGCTGCTGATCGGGCAGAAGGTCGGACGCCTGGAGGCGGAGCTCGACCGCCTGGAGGCGCAGCTCGAGCACGACGCCGCGCCCGCCCCGGCCCGCACCTCCCGCCCGCGGGAGCCGGTGGCGTGAGTCGAATCGCGGTCGTCGGCGTCTCGCACCACACGGCGCCGCTCGCGGTCCGGGAACGCCTCGCGCTGACCGCCGCGCGGAATCGCTGTCTCGTGGCGGGCATCGTCGAGGGGGGCGAGGTCGCAGAGGCCGTCGCCGTGTCGACCTGCAACCGCACGGAGCTCTACCTGAGCGGCCCCGGCACCGACGCCACGCGGCTGGTCGAGATCGGCATGGCCGAGCTGCAGGCCGTCGCCGGAGAGCACGACCCGATCCCCGACGAGCTGTTCTACCGCCACCGCGGCGAACGCGCCGTCCTGCACCTCTACCGCGTCGCCGCGGGCCTCGACTCGCTCGTGCCCGGCGAGGCCGAGATCCTGGGCCAGGTGCGGGCCGCCCTCCAGGAGGCGCGCCACGAGCACACCGCGGGACCGATCCTCTCGCGCCTGTTCGAGAGCGGCATCGAGACGGCCCGGCGCGTGCGCACCCTGACCGGCATCGGGTCGAACGCCGCGTCCGTCGGATCGGTGGCCGCCACACTGGCCCGCGAGGCGCTCGACGGCCTCGCCGATGCGACCGTGCTGCTCGTGGGCGCGGGCAAGACGTCCGAGCTCGTGGCCGTGAACCTGCTCGCGCGCGGTGCGGGCCGCGTGCTCGTGACGAACCGCACGCTGGCGCGCGCGACCACCCTCGCCGAGCGGTTCGACGGCGTGCCGGTGCCGATGGACGCGCTGGCCGAGCACCTGGTGGAGGCCGACGTCGTGATCTGCGCCACCGGCGCGCCGCACGCGATCCTCGACGCAGCGACCGTCGAGCGCGCCCTCGCCGAGCGCCCGGACCGCCCGCTCGTGCTGATCGACCTCGCCGTGCCCCGCGACGTCGATCCGGCGGTCCGCGGCCTCCCCGGCTGCACGCTGCACGACGTCGACGACCTCGAGCGGGTCGTGACGCGCAACCGCTCGGCGCGCGCCGATCTGGCGCCTGCGGGCGAGGAGATCGTCGCGGGCGAGGCGGCTCGCTTCCGCCGCTGGCGCGACTCGCTGGAGGTGGTCCCGGCGATCGCCGGCCTCCGCGCCCTGGCCGAGCAGGTCCGCTCCGAGGAGCTCGCCCGGGTCGAAGGACGCTGGGAGGCGCTGACGCCGCGGGACCGCGCGCTCGTCGACCGGCTGACCCGCTCCATCGTCAACAAGCTGCTGCACGAGCCGACGGTGCGCCTCCGCGACATCGGGGCCGAGGCCGACGCCGCCGAGCTGGCCGCCACCGTGGCCACCCTGTTCGACCTGCCGCGCACCCCCGGGGCGCCCACGCAGCCCGCGTGACGCCGGTCCGGATCGGCACGCGCGGGTCGCGCCTCGCGCTCGCCCAGGCGGGCCTCGTGGCCGACGGCCTGCGACGGCTCGGCCGCGCCGCGCCGATCGTGCCGATCTCCACCCTCGGCGACCGCGACCGGCGGCGGACCTTCGCCGAGATCGGCGGCCGCGGCGTGTTCGTGCGCGAGATCGAACAGGCCCTGCTCGACGGCGCCGTCGACGTGGCGGTGCACTCGGCCAAGGACCTGACCGACGACGAGCACCCGGACCTCGTGTTCGCCGCCTGCCTGGAGCGCGGCGATCCGCGCGACGCGTGGTGCGGGCCGGCCCGGTCGCTGGACGACGTCCCGGCCGGCGCGCGGGTCGGGACGTCGTCGCTCCGCCGGACCGCCCAGCTGCGGGGCCTGCGCCCCGACCTCGAGGTGGAGCCGATCCGCGGGAACGTCGACACGCGCCTGCGCAAGCGCTCGGAGCGGGGCTTGCACGCCGTGCTGCTCGCCGCCTGCGGCCTCGACCGGCTGGGGCTCGAGCGCGAGGTCGGCTTCCGCTTCGCCGTGGCCACCATGGTGCCGGAGAGCGGGCAGGGGACGATCGTGGTCCAGACCCGGCGCGGGGAGGAGCACCTCGTCTCGGAGCTCGACCACGGGCCGTCGCAGCGGTCCCTCCTGGCCGAGCGGACGTGCACGCGCACCCTGGCCGGCGGCTGCACGGTCCCCGTGGCGGCGCATGCCGAGCCGCTCGCCGACGACCGCTGGCGCGTCCGGGGCTTCATCGGGCGGGTCGAGGGATCGGGGATGCTCTCCGAGTGCGCCGAGGGCGACGATCCGGTCGCGCTCGGGTCGGAGGTGGCCGGCCGGCTGCTCGAGCGCGGCGGCGCGGAGCTGCTCGGGGCGATCCGGGCGTGACGGTCTACCTGATCGGCGCGGGGCCGGGCGATCCGGGCCTCATCACCGTGCGGGGCCTCGAGCTGCTCCGACGGGCCGACGTGCTGGTCTACGACCGGCTGGCCGGGCCCCAGCTCGTCGCCGAGGCGCCCGCCGGCTGCCTGCTCGTCTACGCCGGCAAGCGCCCGGACCACCACGCCATGACGCAGGACGAGATCAACGCCGCGCTCGTGCGGCACGGTCGCGACGGCGGGACGGTCGTGCGCCTGAAGGGCGGTGACCCGTTCGTCTTCGGGCGCGGCTCCGAGGAGGCCCAGGTCCTGCGGACCGCGGGCATCGACTACGAGGTCGTGCCCGGCATCACGTCGGCGATCGCGGTCCCGGCGTACGCGGGGGTGCCCGTCACCCACCGTGGCGCCTCGACGCACTTCACCGTCGTCACGGGCCACGAGGATCCGACGAAGGGCGGGAGCGACGTCGACTGGCCGGCGCTCGCCCGCGCGGGCGGCACGCTCGTGCTGCTGATGGCGGTCGGGCGCCTCGGCGCCATCGCGGAGGCGCTGATCGCGGGTGGCGCGGCGCCCGACACACCCGTGGCCGTGGTGGCGAGCGGCACGCTGCCGGAGCAGCGCACCGTCACCGGCACGCTCGACACGATCGCCGCGACGGCGGCCGCCGTGCGACCGCCGGCCGTGACGGTCATCGGCTCGGTCGCCGCCCTGCGCGCGGAGATCGCCTGGCTCGAGCGTCGGCCCCTGCACGGCCTGCGGGTCGCCGTGACCCGCGCGAGGGTGCAGGCCGACGGCCTGTCGACGCGGCTGCGGGAGCTCGGCGCCACGGTGCTCGAGTCGCCGGTGATCCGGACCGAGCCGATCGACGGCGGTCCCGTCGACCCGGGCGCCTACGACGTCGTCTGCCTGACCAGCCCGAACGCGCCGCGGCTCCTGCTCGACCGGCTCGGCGGCGACGCCCGCCGGCTCGCGGGCGTCGAGATCGCGGCGATCGGTCCCGGCACGGCCGCCGCCCTGCGCGAGGTCGGCCTGGTCGCCGACCTCGTGGCGGAGCGCGCCGTGGCCGAGGGCCTGCTCGAGGCGCTCGACGGTCGCATCGCCGGACGCCGGTTCCTGCTCGCCCAGGCCGAGGGCGCGCGCGACGCGCTCGCCGACGCCCTGCGCGCCGCGGGCGCCGCCGGGGTCGACGTCGAGCCGCTCTACCGGACGCTGCCCGAGCGGCCCGCCGGTGCCGATGCCCTGGCCGCCGATCTGGTCACGTTCACGTCCGCCTCGACCGTCCACGCCTTCGCGGCGGCCTACCCCGACGCACCCCTGGACGCGGTCCGCGGCGTCTCGATCGGGCCGGTCACGAGCGCCGCCGCCCGGGAGCTCGGCATCGCCCTGGCCGCCGAGGCCGAACGGCACGACCTCGACGGGCTGGTCGAGGCGGTCGTGCTCGCCGCCGCGCGCCGGGCAACGGCGTTGCACGGGTGATCGCCCCCCGGCCGTAGAGTCGACGCGTCATCTCCCCGGCGGGCCTCGAGGCCTTCTTCGCCGACCTGGCCGCGCTGACGGAGACGGACGGCGGGCCCGACGAGAGCGCCGTCACAACCCTGCTGGGACGCTTCGGGTTGACGATGGACCTCGCCTCGGGCGCGGAGCTGGCGGAGCGCTACGGGCTCCGCAACGGGTTCTGAATCGTCACGGTCCGACGGGGGCCGGGAACCGGCGCGGCCGCGCGGCCGTCGGAGGAGACGTCCATCTCGAGGAGGTCCACCGTGTCCCGTTCGGTTCCCATGCCCCGCGTCCCGCTCGTCGTGCTCGCGGCGGTGCTGGCCGTCATCGCGCTCGCCGTCCTGGCCCTCCGGCCCGGCGCGGGCGGCGTCAGCCAGGCCACCGCCGCACCGGCCGCGGTCGAGGGCGGCGTGCTCGTCCCGTACCTCCGGTTCGCGGGCACCGCCACGGTGCAGGCGCGGCCCGACCGGGCCGACCTGACGGTCTCGACGCGCGCCGAGGCCGCGACCGCCCGGGCGGCGCTCGCGGCCGCCGGCGCGCGCCACCGCGCCGTCCTGGCCCGGGTCCGGGCCCTCGGGATCGAGCGCGCCGACCTTCAGACCGCGACCACGTCGGTCGAGGAGACGCGCCGCAGGGGGCGCACGATCTTCGTCGGCGTCGTGGCCACCAACGTGACGGTGCGCGACGTCGACGCCGTCGGCCGTGTCGTGACGGCCGCGTCCGAGGCGGGCGCCTCCGTCAGCGGACCGTACTTCTCGCTCGAGAACCGCCGCGCCGCCTACGACGACGCCCTCGCCAGGGCGATCGGCGACGCCCGGGCCAAGGCCGAGGCCTCGCTCCGCCAGATCGGCGGTCGCAGCGTGACCGTGGTCTCGGTCGACGACCAGCCCGGGACGCAGATCGCGCAGAGCGCCGCGTCGGACTCGATCGCCGCCGGGGGCGCCGCAGAGCAGAAGGTGCCGGTCGAGCCGGGCCGGATCACCGTCGACGCCTTCGCCGTCGTCACGTTCTCGTACGAGCGCTGAGCCGCCGGTCGCGCGCCGCGCGACCGTCCGCCGGGGCCGGCCGTCGTGACGACGGCCGGCCGGGCGCCCGTGCCCGACCGCGACCCGATCGATAGAGTCACGGGCGTGGCGGCGCCCGTGGTCACCCTGCTCACGGACTTCGGCCTGCGCGACGAGTTCGCGGGCGTGATGGAGGGCGTCATCCTCCAGACGGCACCCGAGGCACGGGTGCTGCACCTCACCCACGGCATCCCGCCGCAGGCCGTGCTCCTCGGCGCCCTCGCCCTGGCGGGCGCCGTGCCGTACACGCCGGTCGGCGTCCACGTGGCGGTCGTCGATCCGGACGTCGGCAGCGACCGACGCGCCGTCGTCCTGCGCACCGGCGACGGCCGGCTGCTCGTCGGCCCGGACAACGGCGTGCTCCTCCCCGCGGCCGAGCGGGTCGGCGGTGTGACCGGAGCCTGGGAGATCACGGACGACCGGCTGTTCCGGCATCCCGTCTCGAAGACGTTCCACGGTCGGGACGTCTTCGCCCCCGTCGCGGGCCGGCTCGCCACGGGGCTCGACCCGGCCGCGGTCGGTCCGGCGCTCGACCCGGAGACGCTGGACCGGCTCGACCTCGGCACGCCCACGGTCGGCCCCGGACACGTGCGCGCCACCGTCCTCTCCATCGACCGCTTCGGCAACACCGCGCTGAACGTCACGGGCGAGGCGCTCGACGAGGTCGGCCTGCGGCTCGGCGGTCGTGTCGAGATCGCGGCGGGCGACGGCCGCTACTACGCCGAGCGGGCCGCCACCTTCGCGGACGTGGCGGCGGGCCAGATGGTGATCTACGACGACTCGTCCGGGTGGACCGCCCTCGCCGTCAACCGCGGCTCGCTGGCCGAGGTCTGCGGCCTGACGCTCGGCGACCCGGTCGAGCTGCGCGCGCGGTGAGCGCGGACCGACGGTTCCATCCGTTCCGGCTGCTGACACGGCTCGAGGTGGCGCTGCCCGTGGCCCGTCCGCTGACGCGTCGCCTCGCGCGGCGGCGGTTCGACGCGCTCGCGCCCACGTGGGACCGCATCCGCGGCGGCCACCCGGACTCCACCCTCGCACTGGAGGCGGCGCTCCACGCGATCCGGGCCGTCGACCCGCGACCGCCGCGGCGCATCCTCGACGTCGGGACGGGCACCGGGCAGGCCGCCTTCGTGCTTCGCGACCTGTTCCCGGACGCCGAGATCGACGCGATCGACACCGCCCCCGCGATGATCGAGACGGCGCGCGCCAAGCCGGGCGCCGACGGCATCCGGTTCGCGGTGGCCGACGGCGCGCACCTGCCGTTCCCCGACGCGACCTTCGACCTGGTCGTCCTCCTGTGCGTGCAGCCCTTCGCGACCGAGCTCGGGCGGGTCGTCCGCCCCGGCGGCTGGGTGCTGTTCGCCTACGCGATGGGGCCCACGACGCCGATCTACTTCGCGCCGGGGACGCTCGCGTCGGCGCTCCGACGGGCCGGCTTCGAGCCGGCGACGCACGGCCGGACCGGCCCCGGCGAGTGGACGGTGGCCCGGCGTGCCCCGGGTCGGGCCTGAGCCTGACCCGGGGCACGCGCCGGTCCTACTTGCCGCCCTCCGTGACCTCGACCGTCGGCTTCTCGTAGCTCGAGCCGACCACGTCGACGCCCTCCTCCTTCAGCTCGGCCACGGCCGCCTCGGCGTAGTCCGTGACGAAGGCACCCTCCGGGGCCTTCGAGATGACCTTGAACTGCTGGGCGATCTCCGCCGTGCGGTCGAAGGCCTCCTGGTCCATCACGCCGATGCCACCCGCCGCCGCGGGCCAGATCAGCGCGTTGACCTCGTTCATCATCCAGGCCTGGTGACCGGCTCCGAGCGTCGGGCCGTTGTCGAGCACGGTCTTCACGCAGTCGTCCGGGTTGTCACGGCAGTGGACCCAGCCCTTCAGGCTCGCCTTCAGGAAGCGCTTCGCGATGTCCTGGTTCTTCGGGTCCTGGATCCACTTGCCCTGGACGAAGACGCCGTCCTCGAGCATGGCCGTCCCGGCGTCCTCCATCGTGATGACGTTGAGGTCGTCGAGCGTGTAGAGCTGGCCCGTCTCCGGGTTCTTCGTCTCGAGCACCTGGGCGAGCTCGTTGTAGGTCATGGCCGCGGCCGCGTCGACCGTCCGGTTCAGGAACAGGCTCATGTCGAACGGCTGGTTGACGATCTGGACGTCCTTCTTCGGGTCCATGCCGTTCTTGACGAGCGCCGCGAGCAGCTCGTTCTCGTTGCCGCAGCACCAGACGCCGACCTTCTTGCCCCGCAGGCCCGCGATGTCCGTGATGCCCGAGTCCTTGTGCGTGACCTCCGTCATGCCGCTGCGGGCGTAGATCTGGGCGATGTTGACCAGGTCGCCGCCCTGGTCGCGCGCCGCGAGCAGGGCGGGCAGCCAGTCGATGCCGAACTCCGCCTGGCCCGAGGCCACGACCTGCTCGGGCGTGATGTCCGGGCCGCCGACCTTCAGCTCGACGTCCAGCCCCTCCTCGTCGTAGAAGCCCTGGGCATCGGCGGCGTAGAAGCCCGCGAACTGCGCCTGGGTGACCCACTTCAGCTGCAGCGTGACCTCGGCCCGCTCGACCGGCGCCGACTCGGCGGCGCTCGTGGCGGCCTCCTCGCCACCCGCGGCGGCGGTCACGCTCTCGACCGCCTCGGCCGCCGCCGCCGTGGCCGCGCCCTCCTCCTCCGACCCGCACGCCGCCCCGACGAGCGCCAGGCTCACCGTCAGCGCCGCCAGGCACGTCCCTCGCTTGACCCGCATTCGCCCCTCCCTCTTCTCGTGGTGCCCCGCCGAACCGTACGCCTCGCGGTCTCCCGCTCGCTACTCCCCGACCCGTGTCGAGTGGTGCCAGCCCATCGTCAGCCGCTCGACGAGCGCGACGGCGGCGTAGAAGGCGATCCCGAAGATGCTCGCCACCGTGATCGCCGCCCACGCCGTCTCGAACTGGAACAGCGCCGCCGAGTTGCGGATCTGGAACCCGAGCGCCTCCTGCGAGCTCAGGAAGTACTCGCCGACCACCGCCCCGATCATGGCCAGCACGGTCCCGACCTTGAGCGCCGTGAACAGGAACGGCAGCGACGAGGGCAGCCGGACGCGGCGGAAGATCTCGATCTCCCCGGCCGCGTAGGACCGCATCAGCTCGATCGAGGCCGGATGCACGGACGTGAGCCCGCGCAGCGTGTTCACGAGCACCGGGAAGAAGACGAGGATTCCCGCGATGGCCATCTTCGAGGTCTTCTCGAGCGGCCCGAACCACTGGTTCGTGATCGGCGCGAAGGCGATGATGGGCACGGCGTTCATCGCGATCGCGAACGGCATCACCGCGGTCGCCACGCGGCGCCAGCGCGCCAGGACGATGGCCGTGGCCACGGCCATCACGCTCCCCACGACGAAGCCGCCGAGCGCCTCGGTGAACGTGAACCAGCCGGCGCCGAAGAGTTCGGAGCGGCCTTCCCAGAGCGTCTCGAGGATCGCCGAGGGCGCAGGGAGCAGGAAGCGCTCGACGGACAGGCCGCGGACGAGGCCCTCCCAGAGGCCGACGCCGAGCACGAGCACGACGAGCGCCGGCGACCAGGTGCGGACGCGCTCGGCCGTCGAAGGGCGGACCCGCGCCGGCGCCACGGCCACGGCCGTCCCGGCCGCCGCGCTCACCCCGTGGCCTCGCTTCGCTCGATCGTGCCACGGGGCTCGCCACCGCAGGTCAAGCGCTGCGCGCGTTGACTGCTGCTCACGAGCCGAGCACCTCGGCGGGCGTCGGGGCGGTCCCGCCCACGTCGGCGCCCGCGGCCCGCAGGGTGTCGCGCACCGTGGTCACGAGCTCGAAGAAGCGCGGGTCCTCGCGGGTCTCGGCCGTGCGCGGCTGTGGCAGGTCGACGTCGACCACGCCCGCGATGCGGCCCGGACGGGCCGACATGACGACGACCCGGGTCGACAGGTAGACCGCCTCGGCGATCGAGTGCGTGACGAAGACGACCGTGCTCCGGGCGCGCTCCCAGATCCGCAGGAGCTCGAGGTTCAGGCGCTCGCGCGTCATCTCGTCGAGCGCCCCGAACGGCTCGTCCATCAGCAGCAGCGCGGGGGCGAAGGCGAGCGCGCGGGCGATCGCCACGCGCTGCTGCATCCCGCCCGAGAGCTGCCAGGGTCGGTGGTCCTCGAAGCCGGTCAGCTCCACCAGCTCGAGCATCTCCCGCACCCGGGCGGCGCGC
>CADCWC010000108.1:0-606 GCA_902806305.1 uncultured Thermoleophilia bacterium
GAGGCCGGCCTGCTCCACGATCCGGCTGCCGGGGCCGTTGCCGCCGAGGCCGCCGCCGCCGCCGCAGCCGAGGCGGACGCCGCGGCTGCTGCCGCGGACGGCGACGCGTCCGCGGTCGACGCTCCCGCCGACGGCCAGGCCGCCGAGGCCGCCACGGACGAGGTCGTCGCCGCCGAGGACCAGGTCGTCGCGGCCACCGACGCCGCCGACACCGTGGAAGCCGCCGAGGCCGCCACGACGGTCCAGGACGCGCCGGGCGCCGAGGGCGACGCCCCGGCCGACGCGCGCTCCTAGCGCTTCATCCGGCCGGGTCTGCGTGGCGAAGACCGAGAAGTCGACCGCGGGCTCGTTCTTCGAGCTCGTGGTGATCGTCGCGATCGCGCTCGGGCTCGCCCTCGGGATCCAGGCGTTCCTCGTCAAGCCGTACCGCATTCCGAGCGAGTCGATGGTGCCGACGCTCGAGGTCGGCCAGCGGGTGCTCGTCAATCGTCTGGGCAACAACTTCGGCGACCCGGAGATCGGCGATGTCGTGGTCTTCCATCCGCCGGCGGCCGCCACGGGCGACCAGTCGGGCCGCGGACCGGACGGCACCTGCGGCGCCGTTCC
>CADCWC010000108.1:616-2659 GCA_902806305.1 uncultured Thermoleophilia bacterium
CCGGGCCGGTCGGACCAGAACTTCATCAAGCGCCTGGTGGCCGGTCCCGGCGACCGCATCGCGATCATCGACGACCGCGTGATCCTCAACGGCGAGCGCCAGTCCGAGCCGTTCATCCAGGCCCAGTGCGACGGCGGGATCGAGCGCGACTTCCCGGCCGAGATCACCGTCCCCGAGGGCCACTTCTTCATGATGGGCGACAACCGCGAGTGCTCCGAGGACTCCCGGTACTGGGGTCCCGTGCCGAAGGACTGGGTCATCGGCGGCGCCTTCGCGACGTACTGGCCGCCGGACCGCATCGGCCTGCTCTGATTCCTCCGCAGGTCGACCGTCCGTCGCCTGCGCCATCATCGCCCGGACCGTGCCCGTGTCCCCCTCCGCCGCCAACCGCAAGGCCGCCCGCCGCAAGCGCCCCGCGGGCCGGCGGCTCGTCCAGCACGACCGCCGCCTCGGAGTCCGGCTCGTGGCGGGTGCCGACGAGGCCGGACGTGGCTGCCTGGCGGGTCCGCTCGTCGCCGCCGCGGTGCTCTTCGACCTGCATGCGCTCGGGGCGCGGGAGGTCCGGGCGCTGTCGGCGCTCAACGACTCCAAGCAGCACACGCCAGAAGGGCGGGAGGCGCTGTATCCGGTCGTCCTGCGCACCGCGGTCAAGGTCTGCGTCGTCTCGCGCTGCGCGCAGGGCATCGACGAGCGCGGCCTGCACCGCACGAACCTCGCCGCCCTGCGTGACGCGCTCCGGGGCGTCGCCCGTCCCGGGACGATCTGCCTCATCGACGGCTTCCGCGTCGCGGACTTCGGCCACGAGCAGCGCGCCATCGTCGACGGCGACGCCACCTCCGCCGCGATCGCCGCCGCCTCCATCGTCGCCAAGGTCGCCCGTGACCGGTTCATGCACCGCGCCGACGAGCGCCATCCGGGCTGGGACTTCGCAGCCCACGTCGGCTACTCGACGCCCGAGCACCGCGACGCGATCCAGCGCCTCGGGGTGTCGCCGCTGCACCGGATGTCGTTCCAGTCGCTGGCCTACCAGCAGCTCCCGCTCGGCTAACAGGACCGCGGGCAAGCTCAGAACGCCCCCTCGAGGTGCTCGAGGGCCACGAGGGCGCCGCGGGCGTCGATGGTCACGCCGATCGCGTCGAACCGCAGCTCGCGCCCTCGCGGCCGGTCGCTCACGCAGGCCAGGTACTCCGCGGCCATGCGCCGGACCTGCCCGCGCTTGCGGTCGTCCAGGGCGTCGAACGGCGACGCCGGGCCGGCGCGCCGCGTCTTGACCTCGACGAACACGAGCGTCGTCCGGTCGACGGCGACGATGTCCAGCTCTCCATGACGGGTGCGGTGGTTGCGCGCGGCGATCGTGTAGCCCAGGCGCTCGAGGTGCTGGGTCGCGAGGTCCTCCCCGAGCTGTCCGAGCCGGCGCCGGGGATCCGCGCTGGTGGGAGGCGACATGGCCGCATCGTCGGCGGCGGTCCTGTCACGGCGCCACACCGCAACGCGACGACTCTCCCACGGATCTGCACCACAACTGCAACGGGGCCGATGCGTCACGCCGGCACGGCGCTTCTCGTTGCGAAGACGCTGCAATCGGGCGTGGTCTCGGCACACGGACCGGTTCTACGGTCGTCGCCGTGCTCGCCCATGTCACGACGTTCTCGCTCTCGGGCCTCGATCCGCACCGCGTCACCGTGGAGGTGGACCTCCGTGCGGGCCTGCCGGCCTTCACCGTGGTCGGACTCGGCGACCAGGCGGTGCGGGAGGCCCGCGAGCGGGTTCGCGCGGCGATCCTGAACTCCGGCTTCGAGTTCCCCGCCAAGCGCGTCACGGTCAACCTCGCGCCCGCCTACCTGCGCAAGGCCGGGCCGGGCTTCGACCTGGCCATCGCGTGTGGCGTGCTCGCTGCGTCGGGTCAGGTGCCGCCGGACCGTCTCGGCCGGCTCGCCGTCCACGGCGAGCTCGCGCTCGGCGGCGAGCTGCGCCCGGCGCGCGGCGCGCTGCCCGTCGCCGAGGGAGCGCTGCGGGCCGGCTTCAAGGGCCTGGTCGTGGCGC
>CADCWC010000109.1 GCA_902806305.1 uncultured Thermoleophilia bacterium
GCACGTCGCTCGACGGCACCTCGTGGTCCATCTGGGACGTGACGGCGTTCGTCTTCGAGATCTTCTTCGACTCGAGGCGCTCCCGCTCGAGCATGTTCAGGAAGTCGGTGTTGCCCCCGAAGTTCAGCTGGTAGGTCCGCTCGACCTTGACGCCGCGGTCCTCGAACAGGCGGGTCAGGTTCCGGTGGGTGATGGTGGCGCCCACCTGCGACTTGATGTCGTCGCCGATGATCGGCAGGCCGGCGCGCTCGAAGCGGCCCTGCCAGTACGGCTCCCGGGCGATGAACACGGGGATGCAGTTCACGAAGGCCACGCCGGCCTGCAGGGCCTGCTCGACGTACCACTTCGTGGCCTGCTCGGAGCCGACCGGCAGGTAGGACACGAGCACGTCGGCCTTCGTGTCACGGAGGATCCCGACGATGTCGTCCGTCGGCCCGTCGGCCTTCTCGATCACGTTCGACAGGTACTTGCCGAGGCCGTCGTGCGTCATCCCGCGCGCGACGCGGATGCCCGTGTGCGGCACGTCGCAGAACTTGATGGTGTTGTTCTGGCCCGCCCAGATCGCCTCGGAGAGGTCCTTGCCGACCTTCTCCTTGTCGATGTCGATGGCGGCCACGAACTCGATGTCCCGCACGTGGTAGCCGCCGAGGTTGACGTGCATCAGGCCCGGCACGAACTCGTCCTCGGCGGCGTCCCGGTAGTACCGGACGCCCTGGACGAGCGACGAGGCGCAGTTGCCGACGCCGACGATGGCGACGCGAACCTTGCGGTCGGGGGTCTCACCGTCCGCCGCGTGACCGTTCGCGACGTGGCCGTTCGTGCCGTTCTCGGACATGGTCGGTGTCTCCTTCGGTGAGGGACGCGCGGAGCGCGGATCAGAGCTGGCGCAGCACGTGGCGCACGCGCTGGAGGACCGTGACGGCCGACAGCACCGCGAGCAGCTCGATGCCGTACGGCAGCGCGCCGAGCGGCGCGAACAGCAGCGTGGCCCCGATCAGGACGACGCGCTCGGCGCGGGCCATGAAGCCCGAGGTGCCGTCGAGACCGATCGCCTCGGCCTTGGCCCGGGTGTAGGACGTGAGGAACGAGCCGACGAGCGCCGCGAAGACCGCCGCCTGGGCGAGCGTCTCGCCCTGGCGGGCGAAGGCGAGCGCGATCGCGCCGAGGACGGCGCCCTCGGCGATACGGTCGAACGTCGAGTCGATGAACGCGCCGCGGGGTCCCGCCTCGCCCTTGGAGCGCGCGATCGCGCCGTCGAAGACGTCGAGGATCGAGCCGACGAGGAAGAGGATCCCCGCGAGGATCCAGCGCTCGTCGTAGATCAGCACCGCGGCCGCGATGTTCAGCAGGAAGGCGACGGCCGTCACCTGGTTGGCCGTGACGGGGATCCGCCGCAGGCCGCCGACGAGGTCGGAGACGAGCTTGCGGGCGCCGGACGTGTAGCCCTGCTGCAGGCGTTCGAGTTGTGCGTTCATCGGAGCCGACTGTACGAGCGCCTCCGGACGTCCACCGTCGGCCGTCGATGAACGGTCGGTTCCGACCGACGAGCGGTCAGTACACCTCGGGCACGAAGCGCTGGCTCTCCATCGGCGGGCGGACGTAGAGGTGGTCTTCCGGCGGGCGTGGCGGCAGCTCGGTCGGGGGCGGCGTGCGGTCCTCGTAGGGGACGAGGCTCAGGAGGTGGCTGATCGTGTTCAGCCGGGCGCGCTTCTTGTCGTCGGCGTGCACCACCCACCACGGCGACTCGGGGATGTCCGTGTGCTGGAACATCGTGTCCTTGGCCTTCGAGAAGTCGACCCAGCGGGCGCGGGCCTCGATGTCCATCGGACTGAGCTTCCAGCGCTTGGCCGGGTCGGCGATCCGGTCGCGGAAGCGACGTTCCTGCTCCTCGTCCGAGACCGAGAACCAGTACTTCACGAGCTGGATGCGGGATCGGATGAGCATGCGCTCGAACTCGGGCGTCGTCCGCAGGAACTCCTGGTACTCCTCGTCCGTGCAGAAGCCCATGACGCGCTCGACGCCCGCGCGGTTGTACCAGCTGCGGTCGAGCAGCACGATCTCGCCGCCTGCGGGGAGCTCGGTCACGTAGCGCTGGAAGTACCACTGCGTGCGCTGGCGCTCGGTCGGCGCGGGCAGCGCGACGACGCGGCAGCCGCGGGGGTTCATGGGCTCCGAGATGCGCTTGATGACGCCGCCCTTGCCGGCCGCGTCGCGTCCCTCGAAGACGACGAGCAGGCGGTGTCCCTCCTGCCGCAGCCACTCCTGCATCTTCACGAGCTCGACCCCGAGCCGCGCGATCTCGGCGTCGTAGGCCTTGCCCTTCAGCTTCGTCGGCGTCCCGACGGCGCCGTCGCCGTCCACCGAGCCCTGGGCGGCGCCGTCGCCCGCGGTCTCGAGGCCGCCCTGCTTGCGCTTGCCCTTGCCCTTCGCCATGTCCGGGTCTCCTCACGCGCCGCTGCCGCTGTTCGGCGAGGTCTACCCGAACCGACGCGGCGGTAGACTCGCTCGCGTGGTCGGTGTCCTGCCCCGACGGGCCGTGACCGCGCTCCGTCTGCTCGCCCTGACGGTGGCGCCCTTGCTGCCGGGCGTCGCCGCGGCCGCCCCCGAGGCCGTGCGGCCGGCGCCGGGAGCGACGGTCGCGCTCGGGGCGCTC
>CADCWC010000110.1 GCA_902806305.1 uncultured Thermoleophilia bacterium
AGTTGCCGCGGGCGCGCAGCTGGCTCATCACGGCCAGGGTCAGCATCTCCAGCCGCCGGCCGAAGAGGTGGTCGGGCGGGAGCGTCTCGTGGCGCATCTTCCCGAACCACTGCGACCGCGGGTCGCTCATCTGGATGACGACGCGGGTGGCCACCTCCGGCGTGAGCTCCGTGACCTGGTCGCGGGTGAACCACCACGACAGGTCGTCGAACTGGCGCAGGATCCCGTCCGGGTCGTAGTACTCGGGATGGCCGATGAGGCCGCCCGCGTGCAGGTGGGAGATGAGGTCGGCGCCGCGCCCCTCGCAGCCCAGGCGCAGCGTCTGGAGCTCGAACTCGCAGACCTCGGGCGAGATCCGCTTGAAGAGGCCGAAGTCCAGGAAGGCCA
This sequence comes from uncultured Thermoleophilia bacterium, assembly GCA_902806305.1. Classification (GTDB taxonomy): domain Bacteria; phylum Actinomycetota; class Thermoleophilia; order Gaiellales; family F1-60-MAGs149; genus CADCWC01. The sequence goes on from CADCWC010000110.1 coordinate 388, forward strand.
TGCGCCCGTCGTCGAGGAGCAGCGAGTTGCCGGGATGCGGGTCGCCCGAGAACTGGCGCTCGCGGTACATGCACCCGAAGTAGAAGCGGAAGACGATCTCCCCCAGGCGGTCGCGCTCGTCCTGGGGCAGCTGCTTGAGCTCGTCGAACCCGCGCCCCGAGACGAACTCGGAGACGACGACCTTCTCGCGCGAGAGGTCGGTGACCACCTCGGGCACGACGATGAACGGGTGGCCGCGGAAGATCCGCGCCAGCGCGCGCTGGTTGCCCGCCTCGAGCTCGTAGTCGAGCTCCTCGTGGATGCGCGAGCGGATCTCCTCCCCGATCGCCCCCGGGTCGAGCCCCGGGACGGCCCGCTTCATGATCCGCAGGATCAGGCCGAGGTTCTGCATGTCGGCGCGGACGGCGGCCGCCACGCCGGGGTACTGGACCTTGACGGCGACGTCCCGGCCGTCGTGCAGGCGCGCCTTGTAGACCTGGCCGATCGACGCGGCCGCGATCGGCACCGGGTCGAAGGTGGCGAAGACGTCGTCGAGCTTCTCGCCGTACTCGCCCTCGATGACCCGGCGCATGTCCTTGAAGGACACCTTCGGCGCCGCGTCGCGCAGGGCGGCGAGCTTGTGCTGGAAGTCCTCGCGGTGCTCGGGCGGCACGAGGCCCAGGTCCAGGAAGGACATGACCTGGCCGATCTTCATCGCCGCGCCCTTCATCGTCCCGAGCACGGCGACGATCTGCTCGGCCGCCTCGAGCTGGCGGCGCGACAGCGCCGCCTCGCCGGCCTCGTCGTCGCGCACGACGTTGGCCGCCCGGGTGCCCATCTCGCGCACGGCCTGCCCGGCCGCCAGGCCGCCGAGCTTGGCGGTGCGCCGCAGGCGCGAGGTCGGGATGGGGTCGTCGTCGCGGGCCACGGGCGCAGCCTACGACGGCCACGCTCGCGCCCCAACCCTGGGGTTGCCCGGTCAAAGACTGGGGTGGCAACCGTATGGCGACGCGGTGGCGTCCCGTCCTAGGTTGCCGCGCCATGCATCGCGTCTCACGCCTGACCCTCACCGTCGCGGCCACGCTCCTGGCCGCCCCGGCCACCGCCCTGGCCGCTCCCACCGTCACCCCGCTGGCCTCCGGCCTGGACAATCCCCGCGGCCTCGCGGTCGCCGCCGACGGCGGGATCTACGTCGCCACCGCCGGCCGCGCGGGCGGCCGCTGCCTCGATCCGAAGAAGGAGATGTGTTACGGCTTCTCGGGCGGCGTGGTCCGCATCGACGCCGCCTCGGGCGCCAAGCGCACCGTGGCCAAGGGCCTGCTCTCCCTCGGCGGGCTGGACGGCTCCTTCACGTCGGGCCCGGGCGCCGTCTCCGTCGGCGCCGACGGCACCGTCCACACCGTGATGACCTCGGCCACGCGGGAGAGGATCGCGCCGCTGCCGCGCGCGGTCCGGGCCCAGACGGGCCGCCTGCTCGAGGTCGCGCCGGGCAACCGGATCTCCACGGCGCGCATCGACCTGCTCGAGTGGCGCAACAACTACGACCGCGTCAAGGGCGACCGCAACTCGAACCCCTACGGGCTGCTCATGCTGCCCGACCGCGCGATCGTCGCGGACGCGGGCGCCAACGCGGTCTTCGAGGTCGGCGCCTTCGGGACGCGGCTGCTCGCCGTCATGCCGAAGAACCGCGGGGGCGACTCCGTCCCGACGTCGCTGGCGGCCGGCCCGGACGGGGCCGTCTACGTCGGCGAGCTCGCCGAGCGCGCCGGGAAGGGCAGGGCGCGCGTGCTGCGCATCGACCCCGCCACGAGCGCCGTGACGACGTTCGCCGGCGGGTTCACCGCGATCAGCGGCATCGCGTTCGGCCCGGACGGCTCGCTCTACGTCACCGAGCTGTCGACCGACTTCGCGAAGATGGCCCCGGGGAACCTGACCCGGATCGCTCCGGACGGCGCCCGCACGTCCGTGGGCGGCGGCAAGCTCATGTTTCCCGCCGGGACCGCGGTCGCGGCCGACGGCACCGTCTACGTGTCGACGTTCTCGATCCTCCCCGCGCGGACCCCGAGGAAGAGCCCGTTCAAGGGCGCCGGCGGCCAGGTCGTCAAGGTCACCGGGCTGTAGGCGGGCCGGGCGCGCGAGCGCGGCCGCCCGCCGGGGGCGGCCGCGCTCAGCCGCGCTGGACCTTCGACCCCGGGACGATGTCGTCCCGGCCGTCGGGCCAGCGCACCCAGGCCTTGTGGCCGCCGTCGTAGTCGTCGCCCCAGAGCACGAGCGTCGCGGGCTC
>CADCWC010000111.1 GCA_902806305.1 uncultured Thermoleophilia bacterium
AGTGGCTCGACCTCGCCGCCCTGACCTTCGACGGCGTCGCCACGCTCGACGACCCCGGCGTCGGCGTCTCGGCGTGGAACCTCCACGAGCGCGCGCTCGCCGAGGGCGACGGCGGCTTCAGCGTCGACGGGTCGCCGCTGCGCGCGGTCGACTTCGCCGGGTTCGACCCGACCGAGCCGTACTGGCTGAGCCCCTACGCCGACCGGGTCCGCGTCGTCGAGCATCCGGCGCTCGAGCGCCTCGCGGGGGCCTACGCGGACGCGCTGCTCGCCGCCGGCTGGGAGCCGGTCGCGGCCGTCGAGCCCGGGTCGCGCCTGCCCAACGGCCTCGTCTTCGACCGCCGCCTCTCCGAGCTGCACGAGGCCGCCGGGCTCCAGGGCGCCGACGTCGGCGACGTCCGCACCGAGGAGGGCGCCGAGCGCTTCGCGGCGTGGCTGTCCGAGCCCGCGCGGCGCGGCGCGGCCCACGGCATCAACCGCTACACCGAGCGCGTCTGGACCGAGCGCTCGGACGTCGTCCGGGTCTTCTCCGACCTCGACGGCTCCGACGGTCCCGGCTACGTGGAGTGGCTGTTCGAGTGGGGCCGCGAGGAGATGGGGATCCCGCGGCGCTTCCTCCCGCCGAACCCGTCCGGCGCCGCCGCCGACCGGGACGCCGAGGGCGGCGACGGCGCGCTCCCGCCGGTGCACGTCATCGGGTTCATGAAGGGCACGCTCGGCCTGGGTGCCGCGGCGCGGCTCTACGTCGAGGCGCTCCATGCCGCCGACCTCGAGGTCTCCACCGAGACCGTCGCGCCGCCGACGCCCGACGACGAGGACGACGACGGCCCGGCCGGCTCGTACTCGGAGGTCGACTTCACCGACCGCGCCCGCCGCGAGTCCGACGGCGCCGTCGACATCGTCTGCGTCAACGCCGACGAGCTGCCGGTGATCGCGCGGCAGATGGGCCCGGCGTTCGGGCGCGGCCGGCGCACGGTCGGCGTGTGGGCGTGGGAGACCGACGACATCCCCGAGCGCTGGTCGCACGCCTACCCGCTCGTCGACGAGATCTGGACCTACACGCGCTACGTCGCCGAGAGCATCGCGCGGGTCTCCCCGGTGCCCGTCGTGTCGATCCCGATCCCCGTGCCGACGCCGGACCCGTCCGGCGGCGACCCGGGGGTCGAGCTCCCCGACGGCTTCCGTTTCCTGTTCGTGTTCGACTTCCTGTCGACGCCAGCGCGCAAGAACCCGGGTGGCCTGATCCAGGCGTTCACCCGCGCGTTCGCGCCGGGGGAGGGCCCGCAGCTCATCATCAAGACGCTCCACGGCGACCTGCGCCCCGCCGCCCTGGACCGCCTGCGCTGGCTCGCCGGCGACCGCGAGGGCCGCGACATCCACCTCGTCGACCGGTCGCTCTCGCTGCCCGAGCGCGACGCGCTCATGGACGCGTGCGACTGCTACGTCTCGCTGCACCGCGCCGAGGGCTTCGGCCTGACGATCGCCGAGGCGATGGCGCTGGGCAAGCCGGCGATCGCCACCGCCTACTCGGGCAACCTCGACTTCATGACCCAGCGCAACAGCTATCTCGTCGAGTACGAGATGACGCGCGTCGGCCCGCAGGGCGAGCACTACCCCGCCGACGGGACGTGGGCCGACCCCGACCTCGGCCACGCCGCCGCGCTCATGCGCCGTGTGGTCGAGCGCCCCGACGAGGCCAAGGTCAAGGGCGAGCGGGCCCGCCGCGACATCGCCGAGCAGCTCTCGCCGGCGGCGGTCGGCGATATCATCCGACGCCGCCTGGCGCGCCTCGGCTAGCCGGCCGGCGGGGCGTCGGGCTTGCGCGCGACGAAGACGTTGCCGGGCGCGAGGTTCGGCGAGAAGCGGGCGACGAGCTTGTCCGGCGGGATGTTCCACACCGTGTAGGGCCGCGTGCGGACGAGCTCGAAGCGCTCGCGCGCGAGCAGCTCCTGCAGCGCCCGCGTCGTGAACACCCGGATGTGCCCCTGCGTCGTGCGGTCCTGTCCCAACGCCGGGAGCCGGCGGCCGAGCTGGACCTCCGCGGAGTTCTCGATGAACAGCGGGCTCACCCCGGCGATGAGCAGCAGGCGGTTGATCCAGTACGCGAGGTTCGGCGTGGTCAGCAGCAGCAGCGAGTCGGCGTGCATGCACGCGGCGAGCTGGCGCAGCAGGCGGTCGGGGCTCCAGACGTGCTCGATGACCTCGCCGCAGAAGACGACGTCGAAGCGCTTGCCGTCCCACGCGCCCGGGAGGTCGCCGTCCTCGAGGTTGACCTGCCGGTAGTGCTCGATCGGGCGGCGCAGCTCCGGCTTGACGTCGGTGCCGTGGTAGTGATCGGCGGGATCGACGTGCTGGCCGAGCAGGGCGTGCTCGCCGCACCCGACGTCCAGGATCTCGAGCGGTCGGCTGCCGCGCTGGGCGCGGTAGGCGGCGTACTCCTCGAGCGAGATGCGCAGCCGCGGCAGGAGGCGGGCCTCGGTCGGGACTTGGGCGTAGAACTCGGCGTGGCTCGACATGGGGGGCTGGTTCTAGCGGGTTCGGCTACTCGACGTAGGGGACCGGCGGCGCGCCGGGCACCTCGTAGAGCACGAACGGCCCCTCCTGGCCGATGAGGCGCAGGCGGGTGCTCACGGGCCCCGTCCCCGG
>CADCWC010000112.1 GCA_902806305.1 uncultured Thermoleophilia bacterium
CGCGGCGGCCGCGATCCGATCGTGTCCCAACGGTGGGCGGAGGACCTGACCGCGCTGCTGCCGCGCGGGCGACTGATCGTCGTGCCCGGCGTGCCCCACGTCGTCAACTGGGTCGCTCCGCAGGTGCTCGTGGAGCGGGTGCTCGCCTTCCTGGACGAGACGCCGGCGACGGTCAGCCAGTCAGCGGCTCGCCCGTCGTGACGGGCACCTCGTCGGGTGCGAGGAACCTGAGGAGGATCCGCGCCATCTCCGCCGGCCGGTCGAACATCGGCACGTGGGAGGAGCGCTCGATGACGACGACGTCCGCGGAGGGAAGCGCCGTGCGGAAGAGCTCGCCGACCGTCGGCGGGACGAGCGGGTCGCGCTCACCGAAGACGAGCAGCGTCGGGGCGACCACGCGCGCCAGATCCTCGCGCACGTCCTCGGCGAGCAGGTGCGAGGCGGCGCGCAGCAACGTGCGCGGTCCGGCCCGGACGGCGTCGCGCGCCAGGACCGCCGCGAAGCGCGGGCGAACGTGCAGACCGGAGTGGAGGAGCGGGAGGACGTGCCCGGGGAGGCCTCGGCCGGTCCGCAGGCCGGCGGGCGCCACGAGCAGGAGCCGGCGGACCAGGTCCGGCCGGGCGGCCGTGGCCCGGATGCAGACGGCCGCGCCCATGGAGTGACCGACGAGATCGACCCTGGTCAGTCCGACGCTCTCCTGCCAGCCCAGCAGCCAGGACGCCGCCTCGCGGTAGGCGAAGCCGCCACCGCGACGCATCGCGCCGAAGCCGGGGAGGTCGACGAGGTAGAGTCGGTGACGGTCGCGGACGGCCGGGAGGATCGGCGCCCACCAGCCCGTCGAGCCTGCCAGGCCGTGCACCAGAACCGCCGGTCGCCCGTCCTCGGCCCCGGTGACGCGGTAGCGAACACGCTGTCCGGCGACCGATACCGTCCGCTCGTCCACGTCGTGTCGTGTCATCGTCTCGGCCGCGCCAGGTCGGCACGGGGTGCCATGAGCCGCTCGCCGTCTGCCCGGGCACCCCGCGACGAAACCGGCGGCACGACGGCAGGTGGGCGGCGGGGGAGTGTCCGAGCGCGTCGAGCGGGGGACCTCGCCGCGGTGCGTCCGCATACTGCCGCCGTGCGGTGCGCGATGATCTCCGGTCCGGCCGCCGAGCGCCCGCCACGGGGCTCCGCGCGTGCATGAGGCGATCGAGTCCGCCCGCCGGGCCGAGCCCGACGAGGCGGTCGTCGAGCGCGCTCGCGTGGCGGTCGCCGTCGCGTTCGCCCTCAGCGGCCTCTCGTTCTCCTCGTGGCTCTCACGACTGCCGTCGGTCCGCGACGCGCTCGATCTCAGCCCGTCGCAGCTCGGTCTGCTGCTGCTCTGCCTCTCCGCCGGGTCGGTGGCCGGGCTGCCGCTGTCCGGGCCGATCGTCCACCGGCTGGGATCGCAGTGGGCCGTCCGCGGCGGCGGCCTCTGCGGCGCCGTCGGGCTCGTCGCCCTCGCGGCCGGGATCTCGTCGGGGTCCGTGCCGCCCGCTGCCCTCGGACTGCTGCTGGCCGGCTACGGGCTCGCGACGTGGGACGTGGCGATGAACGTCGAGGGCGCGGACGTCGAGCGGCGCCTCGGGCGCACGCTGATGCCGCGGTTCCACGCCGGCTTCAGCGTCGGCACGGTGGCGGGGGCGCTGGTCGGCGCGACGTGCGCGGCGCTGCGGGTGTCCGTCACCGCACAGCTCGTGGCCACCGCGGCGCTCGTGCTCGTGGCGGTGGCCGTCGCGACCCGATCCTTCCTGCCCGCCCGCAGGCCGGAGGACCGCGCGCACGCCTCGTCGTCCGGCTCGCTGCGCGCGTGGCGCGAGCCGAGGACGCTGCTCGTGGGCCTGCTCGTGCTCGCGTTCGGCTTCACCGAAGGCGTCGCGAACGACTGGCTGACGGTCGCCTTCGTCGACGGGCACGGCACCAGCGAGGCGACCGGGGCGCTCGCCTTCGCCGTCTTCGTCGTGGCGATGACCGTCTCCCGCACCGTCGGCGGCAGCGCCCTCGAACGCTGGGGACGGGTCCCCGTGCTGCGCGGCACGGCGCTGCTCGCGCTCGTCGGCCTCCTGCTCGTGACCCTGGGGCCGTCGTTGCCGTGGGCCCTCGTCGGCTGCCTGCTCTGGGGCGCCGGAGCCGCGCTCGGCTTCCCCGTCGGCATGAGCGCCGCGGCCGACGAGCCGGAGCGGGCCGCGGCTCGGGTCTCCGTCGTCGCGTCGATCGGGTACGTCTCGTTCCTGGCCGGTCCGCCGCTCGTCGGGTTCCTCGGCGAGCACGTGGGCGTCCTGCGCGCCCTGCTGGTCGTCGCGGCGGCGGTCGTCGTCGGGCTGCTCGCCGCGGGCGCCGCCCGGCCGCCCGTCGTCGACCCGGCGGCCTGACGGTCGGAGCGCCCCGCCCGGCCGATACAGTTCGGCGGTGCGCGGACCCCTCCAGACGCCGCTCTGCGACCTGCTCGGGATCCGGCATCCCGTGCTGCTCGCCGGGATGGCAGGCGGTCCCGGCACGCCGGAGCTCGTCGCCGCCGTCTCGCGGGCGGGCGGCCTGGGCGTGTTCGGCGCCACCGGGATGACGGCCGAGGAGATCCACGCGGCGGTCAGCCGCGCCCGAGCGCTCTGCGATGACGCGCC
>CADCWC010000113.1 GCA_902806305.1 uncultured Thermoleophilia bacterium
TACGGAGGCCCACATGAGCACGACGCAGCACAGCACCGGCGACGCGTCCCAGGCGCCACACCGCCACAAGCTCCCGATGCGGCTCGAGGTCGTCGTCATCGGCGTGTCCGACGTCGATCGCGCCAAGGCGTTCTACGCCGACCTCGGCTGGCGCGTCGACACCGATGCCGGCGCCGACGGCTACCGGATCGTGCAGCTCACACCGCCGGGATCGGCGGCGTCCGTCATCTTCGGGAGCGGCGTGACCAAGGCGGCGCCCGGCGCAGCCGGTGATCTCCTGCTCGCCGTGGACGACATCGAGGCGGCCCGGGCCGAGCTCGAGCGCCACGGCGTCGAGGTGAGCGACACGTTCCACGATGCGGGCGGCAGCCTCGGCGGCGGCTTCTTCGCGTCACCCGGGCGGGAAGCCCGCGGACCGGATCCCGAAGGGCGATCCTACGGGACCTACGCGCGATTCAGCGACCCGGACGGGAACACCTGGCTGCTCCAGGAGATCGTCGAGCGGCTGCCGGGCCGGGTCGAGCCGCTGGAGGTCACGACGCTGGCCGAGCTCCTGCGCGAGACGTCCGAGCATCACGACCCGTACGAGAAGGCGTCCGCGCCGCACGACTGGTGGGACTGGTACGCGGCCTATGCCGATGCGCGCCTGCGCGGTGCGGACCCGGACACCGCCGACGCGGCCGCGGATCGCTACATGGCCGAGGTGAAAGGCGTCACGTCCGACCGTCGCTGACGGGGCTGCGTCCAGCCGCGCTCCGCGGCGCTCGCCCCCCGCCTGCCCCGGCAGGCGGGGGGCGGAGTCGTGCTTGGGTGGGATCGCATGCACCCTCGACCTCGGCTGTCGGAGGGGTGGGACCGTCACCATGCCGCTCGAACGCCGGAGTGGGGCGACGAGTTCGGCATGTGCGTCGACCGGTTCGGCTCGGCCTGGATCGTCGACATCGCCGGCAGCTCGGCAACCAGACGTTCCGCGCCGCCGGCCGCGGCTCGCGCGAGACGGCGAACCGGCCGGCCGGCGGCTCGACGGGCCTCGCCGCACGTCGGTCAGGTGATGCCGTGCTCGCGCAGGAAGTCCTGGGCCACCTCCGCGGCGTCGTCCTTGTCGACCTCGACGCGCTTGACCATCTCCTTGAGGTTCTCCGTGGTCAGCTTCGCGCTGACGGCGTTGAGCGCGTCGGTCGCCTCGGGCGTCGCGGCGTCCGAGGCGATCAGCGGCACGATGGCCTCCGATTCGACGATGCCCTTGGGGTCCTCGAGCGACACGAAGCCGTTGGCCGCGATCGCCGACTGCGTGCTGAACAGGTTCGCGCAGTCGACCTTGCCCTCCTTGAGCGCGCTGACGGTCAGCGGCCCGGACACGTCGAGCGGGCGGAAGCGCTTGAACTCGATCCCGTAGACCTCCTTCAGGCCCCTCAGGCCGAACCCGGGCCGTTCGGGCAGCTCGGGCGGCCCTCCCATCGTGATCTCCCGGCTGACCTTTGCGAGGTCGTCCAGGCTCGTCAGGGAGTACCGGTCGACGACCTCCTTCCGGCACGTCACGGTCTCCTGGTCCTGCGCCTCGGAGGGCTCGAGGAGCTGCAGCTCCGCCGGGAGCGTCCCCTCGAGCGCGGCGATCTGCGCCGCCGTCTCCTTGGCGGAGGCCTTGCCCTTGCTCAGGTAGGCGAGCAGCGCGCCCGTGTACTCGGGCACGACCGTGACCTCGCCCTGTTCGAGGGCCGGGAACAGCGTCTCCCGGGACCCGAGGTTGAGCTTCGTCGCAACGGCCAGCCCCTTGGCCTCGAGCGCGCCGGCGTAGATCTCGCCGAGCAGGGCGTTCTCGGGGAAGTTCGCCGAGCCGACGGTCACCGACTGCTTCGCCGCGGCCTTCGCACCACCCGCCCCGTCGGCCGTGGTGCCCGCGTCGAACTCCTCGCCACACGCCGCCGCCGCCACGGCCAGAGCCGTCACCACGAGTGCCGAGATGCCTCTGCTCACGTACCGACTCCCGATCTGAACGCCGCTCATCGTGACCTCCCTGGTTCGGGACTGACGCCACCGTCGCGTGTGGCGACCGCGATCGCGCCCGTGAGACGCCCCGGTCGGTGCCCGGGCGGAAGCACCATCCCGGCCGTGGCCGTCCGGTCCGGCGCGAGCGTGCGCTGGAGGAGCGCGAAGACCCCTTCGACGACGAGCGCAAGCACCGCCACGACGATCGCCCCGCCGGTGATCTGGCCGATGTCGCGGGCGGCGTAGCCGTCGATGATGTACCGCCCGAGCCCACCGAGACCGACGAACGCCGCGATGGTGGCGGTCGCCACGACCTGGCCGGCGGCCGAGCGGAACCCGGCCAGGATCAGCGGCGTCGCGATCGGAACCTCCACCCGCCACAGCGCCTGCGTGCCGGTCATGCCCATGCCGCGGGCAGCGTCCCGGACGCCCGGGTCGATCGAGCGGATCGCCACGTCGGTGTTGAGCAGGATGGGCGGGACCGCGATCACCACCAGCGCCACGAGGACGGGCCAGATCGACAGCGGCTCGATCCGGAAGACGAGGATCACGAGGCCGAGGGTGGGCAGGGCGCGCCAGACGTTCGAGAGCATCGCCGCGAGAAGGCTGCCGCGGCCGGTGTGTCCGACCAGCAGCCCGATCGGCAGCGCGATCC
>CADCWC010000114.1 GCA_902806305.1 uncultured Thermoleophilia bacterium
GACGCTCTTCCGATCTTGTGCTCGACCACGGCGGCCAGCGTCTGCCGGAGCGGCGCGCCCGCCCCGGCCTGGGACGCGATCGCCACGAGGTCGCGGAGCCGGGCCAGGTCCTCGTCCCGTCGGAGCGCCTCGCGCGTCCCGTCGAGCACGTCGGCGGCTCGCGCGGCGAAGGCCTGGAGCGGCGCGAGGTCGGCGGCCGGCGGCGGGTCGCGGTGCAGCAGCTGGAGGACGCCGAGCGTCTCGCCGTCGTGGAGCAGCGGGACGGCCACCGTCGTCCACCCGCGCAGGCCCTCGCCGGGGTCGTCGACCACGCCGATCACCCGGTCACGGCCGACGAGCGCTGCGGCGACGTGGGCCCGGCCGGGCACCGCGGCGAGCTCCTCCTGCCGGAACCCGATCCCGGCCAGGGGCGTCAGTGCGGCGGGCTCGGCCCCGATCCAGACCACGGCCCGCTGGGCTCCGATGGCCTCGGCCGTGATGCGGCCGACGATCCGCGCCACGCGGGCCTCGTCCGCACCGGGCGCGAGTGTCTCGCCCAGTCGGTCGAACGCCTCCGCCGCGGTGGTCGAGTCGCCGGTCATGCGCCGGCGGAGCCGGTTCAGCTCGACGAGCAGCGCGACGTGGGCGGCCACGACCCGGCCGTCGGCGAGCTCGGCGGGGGCGAAGACCCGCGTGTCGGACCGGGCCAGCAGCACGGCGCCCGCCACCCGGGAGCCGACCCGCACGGGCAACGCCACGCTGATCACGGGCCCGAGCCGGTCGGCGATGCGGTCCGCCGCGGCGTCACCGCGGAGCGCCTCGCCCCCGATCTCCTCGCCCGCGGCGAGGCGCGCCCCGGCCACCGGGTCGAGCGGCGCGCGCATCCCCTCGAGCTCGGCCGCGAGGGCCGACGAGCGTGCGTGCACGCCACGCGTCACGAGCTCGCCGGTGTCCTGGTCGAGGACGCGGATCAGCGCCAGGTCGGCGCCGGTGGCCTCGGTGGCCGATCGCGCCGCGGTGGCCAGCGCGGCCTGATCCGAGCCGCCCAGGGCGAGCGAGATGGCCTCGGTCAGCACGGCCGCCTGACGGCCGGTCCGACGCGCGGCGGCGTGGAGCCGCGCGCTGTCGAGCGCCCGCGCGCCGACGGCGGCGAGGCCCGCGGACAGGTTGACGTCGTCCTCGTCGGGCAACGGGCCCGCGTCACGTCCCGCGAACAGGATGCCCTCCGGCACGGCGTCGGCCCCGGGCGTCGAGAGGAGCGGCGCCGCGACGACCACCGCGGGCCGGTCGGCACCCTGGTAGCCCATGAGCTCGGGGTCGGCCGTGGCCACGGCCGTCCGGGAGGCGAGCGCCCGGCCTGCGAACCCCGCGTCGTCGCGCAGCGCCCAGCGCTGCGACCAGCCCGCGCCGCGCCCCTCGAGGGCGGCGATGGTCAGGCGGCCGTCGGACTCCCGGAGGGCGACCGCCGCCCAGTCGTAGTCGAGCGTCCGGACCGTGGCGCCGGCCAGGGCGGCGAGGACGCGCCCGACGTCGACGGCCGTGGCGGCGATGTCGCCCGCCGCCTGGCGGAAGCGGTCCGCCCGGTCGAAGCGTCGTCGCAGGGCGGAGCGGTTGCGCTCCTCGAGTGAGCGCGCGGCCGTCCCCGAGACCTCGCTCGCCACGACGCTCCCGGCGCGGCCCGCGGCGGCCACAGCCCGCGGCTCGCCCTCCCCGACCGCCGACACGAACACGCCGAACGCCACCTGCACGGCGGCGACGAGCACGCCGAGCGGCACGCCGCGGTCGATGGCCCGGAGCGCGAGGCGGTTCAGGTTCGAGACGGCGCTCGGCGCGTAGGAGCCCGCGAGCACGGCCTCGACGGCCTCCATGGCGGCGGCCGCCCCGTCACGGACGTCGGCGAACCCGACGCGGTCGGAGACGAGCACGTCGTGTGCCGCCAGGGCGATCGCCTCGGCGAGCTCGTCGCGGCGGGCGGCGACGAACTCCAGGGCCAGCGCCTGGGCCGACGAGGAGCCGGGAGATGGCACGAGGGTCACGCCCTCGCCACTATACGGCCCGGCCGGGCGTTTGACGGCGCGCGTCGAGGCCCTACAGTTCGGGCCATGGCGCGACCGGAACGTCGACGGGCGGTGGCTCCGGTCGAGGCGGAGGATCTCTCGCTCGAGGCGGAGCTCGAGACCGAGCTGAAGCTGCGGCGCGCCGAGCGGCGCGCCGATCTGGCGCGGACACGCGCGCGCCGCGCCGCCCGCCGACGGTTCCTGGCCGTCACGGTCGTGCTCGTCGCGCTCGTGCTCGGGCTGGGCTACCTGATCGTCGGCCAGCTCGACTCGCTCTTCATCGGCTGAGGTCCGTCGCCGCGGTCGCTCGCTCGGCGGCGCCGGACGGTCGGTCGTTCGAACCGGCCCGACGAGCGGCGTCCGCGGCGTGGGACGCACGCCGGCTCCCGTCACGGACCGGCGCCGGTAGCCTTCCGGGCGTGAGCACCCGTCGCCCAGCCTCGCTGAAGCCCAAGCTGAACCAGATCCGCACCTGGGTCGGGGAGGGCGCCACCGACATCTGGATCGCCCACCAGCTCGGCTCCACGCCCGCGTCGATCGCGGCGTTCCGCAGGCAGCACAAGCTCCTGCGGCCCGGCGCGCCCGGCACCGCGACCCCGCCGGA
>CADCWC010000115.1 GCA_902806305.1 uncultured Thermoleophilia bacterium
CCTCGTCGACGCCATCGAGGGGACGATCGCCTACGAGAGCTCCGACGGCCGCGCGTACGCGCTGAACGAGCAGACCGCGACGCTGCTCGTCCGCCCGCGGGGCTGGCACCTGGAGGAGAAGCACCTGGGCGTGGGCGACGAGCCCGTGGGCGGCGGCCTGGTGGACTTCGGGCTGTTCGCGTTCCACGCCGCCCGGCGCCTGCTCGACCGCGGGTCCGCGCCCTACCTGTACCTGCCCAAGCTCGAGCACCACCTCGAGGCGAGGCTGTGGAACGACGTCTTCGTGTGGAGCCAGGACGCGCTCGGGATCCCGCACGGGTCCATCCGGGCGACGGTGCTCATCGAGACGCTGCCCGCGGCGTTCCAGATGGAGGAGATCCTCTTCGAGCTCCGCGACCACTCCTATGGCCTCAACGCGGGCCGCTGGGACTACATCTTCTCGATGATCAAGTGCTTCCGCGAGCGGCCGGAATTCGTCCTGCCCGATCGCGACGACGTGAAGATGACCGTGCCGTTCATGGCCTCCTACGCCGACCTGCTCGTGGCCACGTGCCACCGCCGCGGCGCCTTCGCGATGGGCGGGATGGCGGCGCTCATCCCGTCGCGGACCGATCCCGAGGCCAACGCCCGCGCGATCGCCGCGGTCCGCGCCGACAAGGAGCGCGAGGCCGGCAAGGGCTTCGACGGGACGTGGGTCGCCCACCCCGATGTCGTCGGCGTGGCCCGGGAGGCGTTCGACGCGGTCCTCGGCGACCGGCCCAACCAGATCGACCGCCGCCGCGACGACGTCCGGGTGAGCGCCGCGGATCTGCTCGACGCGGCGTCCACCCCCGGTGACATCACGCTCGCGGGGCTGCGCGGCGACGTCAGCGTCGGCTTCCAGTACCTGTCCTTCTGGCTCGGCGGCCGCGGGGCGGCGGGCATCAACAACCTCATGGAGGACGCGGCCACCGCGGAGATCTCGCGCTCGCAGATCTGGCAGTGGATCCGCCACGGGGCCACCCTGGACGACGGGCGCACCGTCACCCGCGAGCTCGTGCGGGAGATCCTCGACGAGGAGATGGAGCGCATCCGCGCGCAGGTCGGCGACGAGGTGTGGGAGAAGGGCCGCCCCGCCGAGACGCGGGAGATCTTCGAGCAGGTCGCCCTCTCGGACGACTTCCCCGAGTTCCTGACGGTCCCGGCGTACGAGCTCCTGCCCTGATGGGGCCCGCCGCCGGCTCTCCCGCTCTGGCGCCGGGGGTCGAGGCGCTCGGGACCGAGTCGGCGTTCTCCGTCCTGGCCCGGGCGCGCGAGCTCGAGCGGACGGGCCGCGACATCGTCCACCTGGAGATCGGCGAGCCGGACTTCCCGACCCCGGCGCACGTCTCCGAGGCGGCCTTCGCGGCGGTCCGCGCCGGCGAGACGCACTACTGCCCGAGCGCGGGCCTGCCCGAGCTGCGCGAGGCGGCCGCCGTCGAGCTGTCGGCCACGCGCGGGATCGACGTCCCGGCGGGGCGGGTGCTCGTCGGCAACGGCGCCAAGCCGCTGCTGTTCTTCACGATCCTGGCCACGTGCGGCTCGGGCGACGAGGTCGTGTACCCCGACCCCGGCTTCCCGATCTACGAGTCGGCGATCCGCTGGGCGGGCGCCACACCGGTGCCCCTCCCGCTCCACGAGGCCGCGGACTTCTCCTTCGACCCCGGCGAGCTGCGCGAGCGCCTGAGCCCGCGCACCTCGCTCGTCATCCTCAACTCGCCGCAGAACCCGACGGGCGGCGTGGCCGGGGCCGCGGACCTCGAGGCGGCGGCGGCCCTCATCGCGGACACCGGCGCCTGGATCCTGTCCGACGAGGTCTACTCCCGAATGGTCTACGACGCGCCGCATGCCTCCATCGCGAGCGTGCCCGGGCTGCTCGACCGCACGGTCCTGCTCGACGGCTTCTCCAAGACGTACGCGATGACGGGCTGGCGGTGTGGCTACGCGTGCGTGCCGGAGGCGCTCGTCGAGCCGCTCAACCGCTTCATCGTGAACTCGACCTCCTGCGTGCCGCCCTTCGTCCAGCACGCGGGGATCGCCGCCCTCCGGGGGCCGCAGGACGAGGTCGCCGCGATGCTCGCGGAGTTCCGCCTCCGGCGCGACCAGGTCGTGGCCGGGCTCAACGCCCTGCCCGGCGTCTCGTGCCGCACGCCGCAGGGAGCGTTCTACGCCTTCCCGAACGTCGCCGGCGTGCCGCTCGGGGCCGACGAGCTCGCCGCGCGACTGCTCGACGAGGCGGGCGTGGCCGTCCTGGCCGGCTCGGCGTTCGGCCGGGCCGGCACGGACCACCTGCGCCTGTCGTACGCCGCCTCGCGCGAGCAGCTCGCGGAGGCGGTCGACCGGATGGGCGCCTTCCTCGCCGGGCTCTGACCCGCGTCAGCGGGCGCGCGGCCGGCGGCCGGACCCCACGCCTCCGGGCGGTGGCGCCAGGCCGGCCGACAGCCCCGTGCTCGGCGCGTCGCCTCCGGGCCCGGTGAGGCCCTGTCCGCTGCGGACGAAGACGTCCTGGGCGAAGCGCTCGCTGAATCCGGCCAGGAAGCCGAGCGCCACGAGCAGGTACGTGTCGCTCTTGCTCGCCGCCGCCAGCGGGACGAGTGGGCTCTCGACGAAGACGAACACGG
>CADCWC010000116.1 GCA_902806305.1 uncultured Thermoleophilia bacterium
GGCCGCCCCTGGTCCTACGAGAAGGCGGTGGCCTGATGTCCGGGACGGGCATCGCGTTCTCGGAGATCGTCGGCCGGCGCATCCGGCTGGGCTCCTGGCAGGACCAGAAGGTCTCGACGTACCGCCGGATCCAGGAGGCGGTCGCGCACGCGCGCTGGGAGGAGGCGGCCGCGCTGGCGAACTACTTCGTCGACGAGGCGGACGTCTGCTTCACGCTGTACCGCCAGTGGAACGCCGACCTGCAGGGCTTCCTCCGCGACGAGGGCGTCGCCGACGTCGCCGGCATCGATGCGGCGATCGTCGCCAAGCTCGACCTCCCGGACGGCACCCCGTTCGATCCGCGCCGCTCGTGGGACGAGCTCCTCACGGGCGTGGAGCGCTGCGTCCGGCACCTCCACCGGGAGGAGGGTCCCGCCGCGCTCGAGGCGCTGGACGCGTTCAAGGAGACCTGGCGCCGCTGCCACGACCGGGACGTGGACCACACCTACGGCCTGATGAGCGCGGTGGTCGAGGAGCTCGGCGAGGCGGCGATCGGGCGCATGTACGACCGCGTGCTGCTGCCGCTCTTCGCCTGGCGCTACGACAAGTTCGACATCGACAAGCACCCGTGGGACGAGGGCCTGGAAGCGCTGATGCTGGTCGCCTGCGAGGCGATGCGCGGCCACCTCGTCGGACCCGAGCGCACCGGCGACTTCGAGCTGTTCGAGGACGCGGACCGCTACGTGCTGCGGTTCGATCCCTGCGGGTCGGGCGGGAGAACCCTTCGCGGCGATCCGATCGAGGGCACGCCGCCGCGCATGCAGCCGCCGTACGAGTGGAAGGTGTCCGAGGAGCCGCACTCGTGGAACCACTTCACCCCGGGCGTCTGCCTCTACTGCTCGCACTGCATCGTGCTCATGGAGGAGATGCCGATCGATCGCTTCGGCTACCCGGTGCGGGTCATCGACCCCCCGCTCTACGCCGCCGACGCCGCCGACCCCCAGCGGGGTGCGAAGTGCCAGTGGACGATGTACAAGGACCCCGCCGCGGTGCCCGAGTCGGTCTACGAGCGAGTGGGACGGGTGAAGCCCGACGCGTTCGGGTCGGCGGCGACGGGTGCGCCGCCGCTCCCGGCCGACGCGGGGCTCAACATGCCCGGCAGCGGCTGAGCGTTGGGGTCGAACTTCGCGCGCGACGTCGTCGCGGCCGCGCCGCCCGACGCCGAGGCGCTCATCACCATCGACGCCGCCGGCAGGCGGCAGGCCTGGTCCTTCGGCGCCCTGGACGACCGCTCGGCACGCCTCGCGGGCACCCTGACGGCGAGAGGCGTCCAGCGCGGCGACGTCGTGATGACCGTCGTCGGCAACCGCGTCGAGTGGGTGGTGACGATGGTGGCGTGCTTCCGCATCGGTGCCGTCGTCCTGCCCTGCACGGAGCAGCTCCGCGCCAAGGACCTGCGGGTGCGGTTCGACATGGCCGACCCGCACCTGGTCGTCGCCGACGAGCGCGACCTCGCCGAGCTCGAGGCCGCGGGCGCCGGCGTCGAGGTCCTCGTGGTCCCGGACGAGTCGCTGTTCGACGCCGAGCCGGCGGAGCCCGTCGACCTGGACCCCGACGACCCCGCGCTGGTCATCTTCACGAGCGGGACCTCGGGGACGCCGAAGGCCGTCGTCCACGGCCAGCGGTACCTCGCGGGACAGGCGCTGCAGGGCGAGCACTGGCTCGACGCACGACCCGGCGATCTCGTCTGGTGCACCGCGGCGGCCGGGTGGTCGAAGTCCGCCCGCAACACCTTCATCGCGCCCTGGCTCCGTGGCGCCCGGGCGCTGCTGCACGACGGGCGCTTCGATCCCGCCGAGCGCCTCGACATCATCGACCGCGAGGAGGTGACCGTCCTGTGCATGGCCCCGACCGAGTACCGCGTCATCGCGCGGCGTGCCGGCCTTCGTCCCCTTCCGTCCCTCCGCGGGGCGGTCGCCGCCGGCGAGGCGCTCGACGCCGGGGTCATCTCGCAGTGGCAGGAGGCGACCGGGATCAGCATCCGTGACGGCTACGGCCAGACGGAGACGGGCGCGGTGACCGGGATGCGCCCGGGTGAGCCGGCGCGCCCGGGATCCATGGGGCGGCCGCTTCCGGGTGTCCGCATCGAGATCCGCGGTGGGCAGCTGCACGTCGACCCCGCGACCGTCCCGACGTTCTTCAGCCGCTACGTGGGGGAGGGCCCGCACCGCGGATGGTGGCCGACCGGCGATCTGGTCGACGAGGACGATGAGGGCTTCCTCTGGTTCCGGGGCCGAGCCGACGACGTCATCGTCTCCGCGGGGTACCGCATCGATCCTGCCGAGGTCGAAGCGGCGCTGATGTCGCACGCGGCGGTCGCCGACGCCGCGGTCGTCCCGGAGCCCGACGCCGAGCGGGGTTCCGTCGTCCGAGCGGTGCTCGTGCTCAACGCCGGGCACGAGGGCACAGACGAGCTGCGCCGTCAGCTGCAGCACCACGTCAAGGCGCAGACCGCGCCATACAAGTACCCACGCGTCGTCGACTTCGCGGCCGATCTCCCGCGAACCGCCAGCGGGAAGCTCAGGCGGTCCGCCGTGCGTTCCGGGGGGACGCGGTGAGCACCTTGCGCGCCAACCTCCCCCGAATTACGCTGGAATCGA
>CADCWC010000117.1 GCA_902806305.1 uncultured Thermoleophilia bacterium
GCCGACGCGACCGCGCGCGCCGGCATCGACTTCGTGCACCGCGAGAACGACTTCGTCGACTTCGACCGCGAGCGGCTCATCCCGAAGCTCCTCTCCACCGAGGGGCCCACGGTGGCCGTGGCCGACGTGAACGGCGACGGCCGCGACGACATGTTCATCGGCGGGGCAAAGGGACAGCCCGGCCAGCTCCTCGTGCAGGACGCCGCCGGTCGGTTCGCCGCGAGCAACCCGGGGCTGTTCGAGCGGTCGGCGGACTCCGAGGACGTCGGCGCGATCTTCTTCGACGCGAACGGCGACCGGCGCCCCGACCTGTACGTGGTGAGCGGCGGCAGCGAGTTCTCAGACCTCGCGCCGGGGCTGCAGGATCGGCTTTACCTCAACGACGGCGGCGGCCGGTTCCGCCACGCCGCCGACGCGCTGCCGCCGGAGAGCGCGAGCGGGTCGCGCGTGGTGGCCGGCGACGTCGACGGCGACGGCGACGCCGACCTGTTCGTCGGCGCGCGGGTGGTGCCGTGGCGCTACGGCACCGACCCGCGCAGCGCGCTGCTGCGCAACGACGGGCGCGGGCGCTTCACCGACGTCACCGCGCAGCTCGCCCCGGAGCTCGAGCGCGTGGGGATGGTCACCGACGCGGTCTGGCGCGACGTGGACGGCGACCGCCGCCTCGACCTCGTGGTGGTCGGCGAGTGGATGCCGATCACGGTGTTCCGCAACGGCGGGGGCGGCCGCCTGGCGCGCGCGGACGTGCCCGGCCTGGCGCAGAGCGGTGGCTGGTGGAACCGGATCGTCGCCGGCGACTTCACCGGCGACGGGCGCGTCGACTTCGTCGTCGGCAACCTCGGGCTCAACGCACGGCTCCGCGCGACGCCCACCGCGCCGGCGACGATGCACGTCAAGGACTTCGACCGGAACGGGTCGGTCGACCAGATCATCGCGTACCACAACGACGGCGCGAGCTACCCGCTCGCGCTGCGCGACGACCTCGTCAAGGCGCTCCCCTTCCTGAAGGCCCGCTACCCCGGCTACGCGCGCTACGCCCGGCAGCGCGTGACCGACATCTTCCGCCCCGACGAGCTCGCGGGCGCGGCCGTGAAGACGGTGCACACGTTCGAGACCTCGCTCGCGCGCAACAACGGCGACGGCTCGTTCACCCTCGTGCCGCTGCCGCGCGAGGCGCAGGTCGCGCCGGTGCACGCCATCCTCGCCACCGACGCCGACGCCGACGGGCGCACCGACCTGCTGCTCGCCGGCAACTTCGACGGCGTGAAGCCCGAGCTGGGGCGGATGAGCGCGGGACACGGCCTGCTGTTGCGAGGCGATCCGTCGCGCTGCGGCGCCCAGGACCGGGCGTGCGCCCCCTTCGCGCCGGTGCACGCGGCGGAGAGCGGCTTCCGCGTCCCGGGGCAGACCCGCGACATTCAACGGGTGCGCACCGCGCTCGGCGACCTCGTCGTCGTGGCGCGCAACAACGACCGCCCGCTCGTCTTCGCGCCCGGCCCCGGGCGGGCGTCGGGGCACGTGGCCCGCCGCCCGGGGCTGCGCGCCGCGCGCGATTCCGCCCGGACCAACTGACCGCCCCACCCGTCCCGACCAGCCGACACCTCATGGGCACCCGCATCCTCCTCGCACTGCTCGTCGCCGCGCTCGGCGCGGGGTGCGCCGGCGCGCGCGGCGAGCGCGACGCGCCGACGAGCGACGCCGACCTGCTCCACGCCGCCGTGGCGCAGCTCACCAGCGTCATCGTGTACGACATCTTCAGCCCGCCGCAGGCGAGCCGAGCGTACGCGTACGCGAGCGTGGCCGCGTACGAGGCGCTCCGCCACGCCGACCCGACGTACCGCTCGCTGGCCGGCCAGCTGAACGGGCTGGGCCCGGTGCCCGCGCCGGCGGCCGGCGCGGAGCACTCGCTCCCGCTCGCCGGGGTGCACGCGTTCATGGCGGTGGGCCGCGCGCTGACGTTCTCGCGCGACCGGATGGACTCGCTGCGCACGGCGATGGACGAGCGGTTCCGCCGCCGCGGGATGTCGGAGGCCGTCTACGCGCGGTCGATCGCGTACGGCGACACGGTAGCGGCGCACGTGCTCGCCTGGGCCGCGAAGGACAGCTTCGCCCAGACGCGCGGCTACCCGAAGTTCTCGGTGACCGCGACGCCGGGCCGGTGGACGCCGACGCCGCCGGCGTACATGGACGGCGTGGAGCCGAACTGGGGGCGCGTGCGGCCCTTCGTGCTCGACTCGTCGAGCCAGTACCGCCCGGAGCCGCCGATCCCGTACGACACCAGCGCGGGGAGCCGCTACGTCGCGCAGATGCGCGAGGTGTACGAGACCGGGAAGCGGCTCACCGACGAGCAGCGCGCCATCACCGCGTTCTGGGACTGCAACCCGTACGTGATGCACGTGCAGGGGCACACGATGTTCGCGACGAAGAAGGTCACGCCCGGCGGCCACTGGATGGGGATCGCCGGGATCGCGGCGCGCAAGGCGGGCGCCGACCCGCTGCGCTCGGCCGACGCGTACGCGCGCACGGCGATCGCGCTGGCGGACGGCTTCATCAGCAGCTGGGAGGAGAAGTACCGCAGCGGGATGCCGCGCCCCGAGACGGTGATCAACGCGCAGCTCGACGAGACGTGGCA
>CADCWC010000118.1 GCA_902806305.1 uncultured Thermoleophilia bacterium
GTGCCGGACGACCGGCTCCGCG
This sequence comes from uncultured Thermoleophilia bacterium, assembly GCA_902806305.1. Taxonomy (GTDB): domain Bacteria; phylum Actinomycetota; class Thermoleophilia; order Gaiellales; family F1-60-MAGs149; genus CADCWC01. Next base: position 23 of record CADCWC010000118.1, read on the forward strand.
TCGGCCAGGGCGGGGATCCGGGCCACGATGTCCGCGCCGAGCGCGGCGTGCGTCCGCATGACGCGCCACTCGTCGGCCGTCAGCGACATCGGCTTGGCCAGGATCGCGGCCGGGATCGCGATCTTGCCGATGTCGTGCAGCCAGCCTGCCACGCGGCAGCGGACCACGGTCTCCGGGTCGAGTCCGAGGGCCTCGGCGACGAGACCGGAGAAGTCGGCGACGTCCTCGCAGTGGTGGTCCGGCATGCCCTCGCGCACGGTCGAGGAGAGGGCGAGCGCCTGGGCGATGCGCACAGCGTCCGGCTTCTCGGAGGTGAGGTCCTCGGCGCTGACCTCGCCGACCACGACGGTGCGGTTCCGACCCTGTCGCCGGGCCGTGGCCAGGGCCTGGTCGGCCTCGCCGACGAGGGTGAAGCCGCCGTGGTCGTCGCCCGCGTAGACGGCGCCCACCGAGACGGTGGCCCAGAACTCGCCGTCGTCGAGCGCCACGGGGCCCCGCTCGACGACCTGTCGGAGCGAGTCGCCGAGGCGCCACAGGGCGGCCTCGTCCGGGATGGCCGGCGTCAGGACGGCGAACTGGCTGTCGCCCCAGCGGGCGATGGAGTCGTACCCGCGGAGGGTCGTGCGCAGCCGGTGCGCGATCTCGCTGACGAGCTTGTCGCCCGCGCGGTGACCGTGGGTCTCCTGCAGGTGCCGGAGGTGGTCGACCTCGAGGAGCAGGAGCCCGGGCGTCTGATCCTGCCGGCGGGCGCGGCTGAGCTCGCCCTCGAGCGCCTCCAGGAAGTACGGCCGGTTGAGGGCGCCGGTCAGCGCGTCGGTGCGCGAGTGCCGCTCGGCCTCCGCGCGGGCGGCCGCGAGATCGCTGTTGAGCGCGGTGAGCTGCCCGAGGGCGTCGCGGAGCTCGACCGTGCGCTCGGCGACGAGCCGCTCGGCGTAGGCCTGGCGGCGGCCGCTCTGGAGGAGCAGGGCGGCGACGAGACCGGCCAGCATCAGGCCGGCGGCGAGGACGACGGAGGGCAGCAGGCGCGCGGACGACGACACGGGGCCGCCGACCTCGACCTGCCAGCGCGGGCCCGCGAGCCGGACGTCGCGGGTCACGGCGCCCGCGAGGGAGCCCTCGGTGCGCACGAGCTCCCGACCGTCGGCGGTGATGCGGACCGCCGGGGCGTCGGTGCCGAGGGCGACCTCGACGACCCGGTCGACGCGCAGCACGCCGATCGCGAAGCCGGTCAGCGCCGCGCGCCGCTCCCCGACGGTCCCGATCGGGGCACCGCGGCGGTACGACGGCTCGACCAGCACGACGCCGGTGCCGCCGGAGAGCAGCTCGAGCGGGGCGGAGGCGCGGCCGCCACCGGCCTGGACCGCGGCCTCGAGCGCCTGACGCGCCGGGGCCTGCGAGGCGACGTCGACGCCGATCGAGCGGACGTTGGCCCTGAGCGGCGCCACGTACGTGACCGGGTAGAGCGCGTCGGGCCCGTCCGCGGGGACGAGGCGACCGCCAGGACCCACCGCCGTGACGCTGAAGCCGTGCGTGCGCTCGAAGTCGGTCCGCGTGTCCGCGGGAACGCGCGGCGCCCACTGGAGCGCGTCGAGCGCCCGGTTGCGCAGTACCGGTGCGGCGAACTGGGAGAACGCGTCGATGTCCCGCGTCGTGGCGAACAGGCCGACCAGGCCTCCGACGCCGGCCTGGGTGGCGGCCACGGTCGTCTCGACGGCCATGGCGGTCTGCTCGGCGCGTCGCTCGCGATCGGCGCGCGCCTCGGCGTCGGTCGCACGCTTGGTGACGGCGAAGGCGCCCAGCGCGAGCAGCGCCAGCGCGAGCACCGCCAGGGCGACCCGGACCGGGACGCGCGACGGCGTGGTCGACGGCTGTCTCTTCATCCTGGGGGCTATCGGCCGCGGGCCGCCGAAGGTTGAGTGCCGGTCGGCCGTCGCTGCCTCGGCCTCGCGGTCCGGCGCGGCTGCGTCGTCTACCGTGTCGACGGCGGCGGGCGCCGTCGAGGAGCCGAGGAGGACAATGGCGACACGCATTCCGGTGCGCCGTCTGGGCGCGGACGGGCCGTCCGTGGGGGCTGTGGGGCTCGGCTGCATGGGCATGAGCTGGGCCTACGGCGCGGCCGAGCGCGACGACGACGCGTCCGAGGACGTGATCCGGCGCGCCCTCGACCTCGGCGTCACGCTCATGGACACCGCCGACGTCTACGGTCCGTTCCTGAACGAGCAGCTCGTCGGGCGGGCGATCGCCGGGCGCCGTGACGAGGTCGTGCTCGCCACGAAGGCGGGCTTCGTCGTGGAGGACGCCGCCACCTACACCCTCGGTCGGAACGGTCGTCCCGAGCACATCCGCCAGGCGGCGCAGGACTCGCTGTCCCGCCTCGGCGTGGACGTCATCGACCTGTACTACCAGCACCGCGTGGACCCGGCCGTGCCGCTCGAGGACACGTGGGGCGCGATGGCCGAGCTCGTCGCGGCGGGCGACGTGCGGATGCTCGGTCTGTCGGAGGTGTCGCCGACGGAGCTCGACGCCGCGCACGCCGTGCACCCGGTCACCGCCGTGCAGTCGGAGCTCTCGCTCTGGACGCGGGACCGGCTCGCCGACGTCGTGCC
>CADCWC010000119.1 GCA_902806305.1 uncultured Thermoleophilia bacterium
CCCGAGGGATCGAAGCGTCGACCTGCTGTTGCGGTCACGGTGCGGCGACCGGGAAGCCGAGCTCGCCGATCAGCTCGCGTGCGCGAACCGTCTGCTCGTCTCCGCCGATCCAGAGGGTCATCGCCCCCGAGCGCATGTCGGGAGCCGGGGCGAGGGCGAGATCCACGATGTTCACGCCCGCCTTGCCCAGCGCCAGTGCCACCTGCGCGACGATACCGGGACGGTTGGGAACGGTGAGGCGCAGCTCGTGCACGACACCGCCCGCCAGGTCGGCCTCGAGCAGCCGCCGACGGCAGTCCGCGGCCTCCTCGTTCCAGCTCTCGACCGCCCCGGCATCCCCGGCCCGGAGGGTGGCTGCCACGTCGCTCATCCTGGCGGCCACCGCCTCGATCTGCTCGGCGATCGCCTCCCGGTTGGCCATGTAGATGTCGGTCCAGATCGAGGAGTTGGCACCGGCTACCCGTGTGGCATCGCGGAAGCTCGGCCCCACCCGCGGGAGCGCGGAGTCCTCCTCGGTCAGCGCCAGCGCGGCCTGCGCCACGAGAACGTTGGCCAGGACGTGAGGCAGGTGGCTGACCGTGGCCAGCAGCCGGTCGTGGGAGTCGGCGTCGATTGCCACCGGGAGCGCTCCGAAGGCCACCACCATTCGATGCAGGCGCTCATAGAGGATCCCGGATGAGCGCTCCGTCGGCGTGAGGTACCAGACCGCACCACGGAACAGGTCGGCCCGAGCGTGCTCGACACCTGCTGTCTCCGCGCCGGCGATGGGGTGCCCGCCCACGAAGCGCTCGTCGTGAATGGGCTCGACGATGTCGCGCTTGATCGAGCCGACGTCGGTGACCACGCAGTCCGCCGGCGCCAGCTCGAGCACGTCGGCGATCTGCTCGGGCAGCGCCCCGACCGGACCACAGCAGAAGCAGGCCCCGGCGCCATCGAGCGCCTCGGCGAGAGAGCCCGCGACGATGTCCACGGCTCCCAGCTCGCGGGCGCGCCCGAGGCGCTCCGGGTTGCGCCCGAAGCCGACGATCTCGGGGCTCTCACATCCGTCACGCGCGGCGAGCCCGACGGAGCCGCCGATGAGCCCCACGCCGAGGATCGCGATGCGCATATCGGCCTGGCCTGGTCAGACCCTGGAGGCCAGCTCCTTGCCGGCGATCTCCGCCACCTGCTCCATCTGGCGCAGGTAGGAGGCGAAGTCCTCCGAGCGCAGCTGCTGCGGGCCGTCGCAGATGGCCTTCTCCGGGTCGGGATGCACCTCGACGACGACGCCGTCGGCACCCGCAGCGGCTGCCGCCATCGACAGGGCCGGCACCAGGTCGCGCCGGCCGGCCGCATGGCTGGGGTCGACGATGATCGGCAGGTGGGTGAGCTCCTTGAGCACCGGCACGGCCATCAGGTCGAGCGTGAAGCGATAGCCCGTCTCGAACGTGCGGATCCCTCGCTCGCAGAGCATCACGTCCGTGTTGCCTTCCTTGAGGATGTACTCGGCTGACATCAGCAGCTCGTCGAGGGTTGCCGAGAGCCCGCGCTTGAGCAACACCGGGCGTCCGGCCCTGCCCACCTCGGTGAGCAGCGTGTAGTTCTGCATGTTGCGCGCGCCCAGCTGGATCACGTCCGCCACCTCGAGCACGGCGTCCAGGTCGCGCACGTCCATGAGCTCGGTCACGATCGGCATGCCCGTGACCTCCTTGGCCTCGGCCAGCAGCCGCAGCCCGTCCTCGCCCAGGCCCTGGAAGGAGTAGGGCGACGTGCGCGGCTTGTAGGCGCCGCCGCGCAGCAGCTGCGCGCCGGCCTCCTTGACCGTGTGCGCGGCGTCGAGCAGCTGGTCGCGCGACTCGACCGTGCACGGGCCGGCGATCGTGGCGAAGTGGTTGCCCCCGATCTTGCGACCGTCGATGTCGATCACCGTCCGCCGCTCGTGGCGGAACTGCATCGAGGCCAGCTTGTAGGGCCGCGTGATCGGCACCAGGTGATCGACGCCGGGCGAGCCCTCGAGATCCAGGTTTGCCACCTGCTCGCGGTCGCCGATGGCGCCGACGACGGTGTGGATCTCACCCTCGGACAGATGCGCGCGGGCCCCGACCGACTCCACGCGGTTGACGACGGCCCGGATCTGGTCCGGCGTCGCCCCCTCTTTCATAACGATCATCATGTCTTCCCTAAGCCTCTCAAAGATTGATACGTAGCTGGCACGGAGACGGCCTACATGCAGGCCAGATTGGGTCGGCGCCCGGCGGGGACTCGACTCGGTCCACGGCAGCGCTCTGCCGCGGCCGGACGCCTAGCTAAATCGCCAGGGCGAATACGAATACGCGCGCCGACGGGCGCCCGAGGGGGCGATGCTGAAAGCGGTCGGCGCGGTGGTTCGGTGCATCCACATGACTTTTAGCAGAGATCGGCCTTTTCGGCGAAGGCTTGAGCGGGGCTGTTGCGAGGCCGGGCGGTTTGCCTCCGTCCCTCGGGTAGCCCTGGCGCGTACTGCGGCTGGGTAAGGAGGGCGGCGGTCCGGGGTCCGCTTGCTCAGTGCGGCGGCGCCGTGGCCTGGGGTTCAGGTCCTCCAACACCTATGTCATGTCGAACGACCTGAACCCCCCGCGGCCGGCAGCGCCCGCGCGGGCCCGCCGGATCGGGGACAGCAGGAGAAAGGCGCCGACGAGACCTGGTCCTTCCCCCAGCTGCCGTTACTCCCCGCTCAGGGTCACGGCTCCGAGCGGCGCCAAGCCTCAGGAACAGCTCGGCCAGCCACATCACAGCACCTCGTCCAGCGCAGCGAGGAAGCGGTCGTTCTCACGCCGTGTGCCGTAGGTCACGCGCATCATGCCCTCCTGGCCGAGGGCCGTGCCGCCGCGCACGATCACGTTGCGCTCTGCCAGGCCGCCCACCACGTCGGCCTCCTCACGGTCGCCCAGCGACACCCATGCGAAGTTGGCCTGGCTCTCGGTGCTCTCGAGACCCCGCTCGCCCAGCTCCAGCTCCAGGTGCAGGCGCTCGATGGCGACCATCTCGACGCGCCGCTCCACCTCGTCCTGGTAGCGGATCGCCTCAGCGGCGGCTGCCTGGGCGACGGTGCTCACCGAGAAGGGCTGGCGCACGCGGTCCACAGCCAGCCGGAACTTCTCCGAGCCGAGCGCGTACCCGGCGCGCAGCCCGGCCAGCCCGTACACCTTCGAGAAGGTGCGCAGCAGGACCAGGTCGGGGTGGCGGGCCAGCAGATCGAGCGAGTCGTCCGGGTCCTGGAGCATGTTGAACTCCACGTAGGCCTCGTCGAGGATCACCGTCACGTGACGCGGGAGATCGGCGAGGAAGGCATCGATGGCATGCACAGGCAGGGCGGTGGCCGTCGGGTTGTTGGGATTGCAGAGCAGGATCAGTCGGGTTGCCACCGTGACCTGCCGGGCCATCTCGGCCAGGTCGTGGCGGCCCTCCGCGTCCAGCGGCACCCGCACCGGGGTGGCGCCGGACTGGGCGGCCAGACGCGGGTACATCGAAAACGACGGCCATGCATACACCAGCTCTGCGCCAGGCTCGAGCAGCGCCTCGCCCGCCGCCATGAGGATCTCGCACGAGCCGTTTCCCACGGCCACGCGCGTGGCAGGCAGGCCGGTGCGGTCGGCGATGGCCCGGCGCATGACGGACTTGTCGGGATCGGGATAGCGGTTGAGCGTCTCGACCCTGGCCTGGATGGCGGAGATCACCTGCGGCGGCGGACCCCACGGCGTCTCGTTGGAGGCGAGCTTGACGAGCTCGCCGGAGTGCTCGTAGGTCGAGGCCGCCGGATAGACCGGGATCTCCTCGAGCCGCCGGTTGAACTCCATCACTGGGCCTCCTGCAGGTCACGCCTGAGCGCGACCGCCTCGCGGAGGTACACGTGCCGGGCCTCGGCGGAGGGCTCGGCGTAGCAGTGCAGCATGACCCTGATCACGCGTGGAAGCGAGCCCGGAACATCGATCTCGCGCGAGCACAGAAGCGGCACCGCGCCGAGCCCCAGCCGGCGCGCGGCCGCCGCGGGGAACTCCGCGTCGAGGTCGTCGGTGCAGGTGAACAGGCAGCTCACCATGTCCTCCTGCGCAAGCCCGTTGCGCTCGATCAGCTCGCGCAGGAGCTCCTCGGTGGCGTCGAGTATCGCGTCCGCGTCGTTCTCCACGACCGTAGTTGCGCCCCGCAGCGCGCGCAGCCTCACTGCCCACGATTCTTCCAGCCCGCCGCATCTCGCAGGCGCTCCACCTCGGCGGCGTCCAGGCGGCGGGACTCACCCACCGGCAGCCCGTCCACGCGCAGCGTTCCGAACGCCACCCGCTCGAGTGCCTCGACCCGGTGGCCGACGGCCTCGCACATTCGCCGTACCTGGCGGTTGCGGCCCTCTTGCAGCTCCAGCTCGAGCAGGCCCGGGCGCAGCTGCCGGGCGCCTGCGGGCGAGGTGCGGCCGTCTTCGAGCTCCACGCCACCGCGGAGCTTCTTGAGCGCCCCCTCGGGCACCGGGGCCGGATTCACGCGCGCCCGGTAGACCTTCGTGACCCCGTAGCGCGGATGGGTCAGCAGATCGGCCAGCCGGCCGGCCCGCAGGACGGCGGGCGACACGAGGTACAGACGGGCGGCCGACAGGCGCCGGCGGCGCGTGGCCCCGGTCGTGGCGACGCCCGTGCGGCTCTCGATCGTCGTCACGGGGCCGGCGTCAGGTCGGGGATCCCGGCGTCGCTCGTCGAGGCCTGGGCGTGGTCGAGGCGGGGAATGCGCCCCGCGCCGCGGGCGAGGCGTCCCGCCTCCACCGCCAACCTGACCGCCGTGGCCATCCGCTCCGGCTCCCGGGCCCGGGAGATCGCCGTTGCGCAGAGGACGGCGTCGCAGCCGAGCTCCATGGCGAGCGCGGCGTCGGAGGCCGTGCCGATGCCGGCGTCGAGGATGACGGGGACCGACACGGCGTCGCGCAGGAGCGCGATCGCGTGCGGGTTGCGCAGGCCGAGGCCGCTGCCGATGGGCGAGCCGAGCGGCATGACCGCGGCGCAGCCGACGTCCTCGAGCCGGCGGGCCAGGACCGCGTCGTCCGTCGTGTACGGCAGCACGACGAAGCCGTCCGCGACGAGCTCCTCGGCCGCGCGCAGGAGCTCCACGGCGTCCGGGAGGAGCGTCCGACGGTCGCCGATCACCTCGAGCTTGAGCCAGTCGGTCCCGAAGGCCTCGCGGGCCAGGCGCGCCGTCTGCACGGCCTCCCGGGCCGTGTAGCAGCCGGCGGTGTTCGGCAGGACACGGGCGCCGCCGCGTTCGATCGCGTCGTAGAGGCCGCCCGGCGCCTGCTCGACCCGCCGCAGCGCGACGGTCACGAGCTCGGAGCCGGAGGCCTCCAGGGCCCGCTCGAAGCGGTCGAGGCGCGTGAACCCGCCCGAGCCGAGGAGCAGTCTCGACGTCAGCGGCACGCCGGCGATCACGAGGTCGTCGGGACGAGGATCGAGCACGGGTCAGCCTCCGGCGGTGGCGCGCAGCACCTCGACGCGCGCCTCAGGGTTCAGGGGGGTCGCAGCCCAGCGGCTGCGCGGGACGACGTCGCCGTCGACCGCCACGGCGACGCCGCGCTCGTCGGGCGCGACGCCCGCCTCGGCCACGACGGTCGCGACCGTGCAGTCGGCGGGCACGTCGCGGGGGTCGCCGTTGACGGTCACACGCACGAGGCCGCCTTCGGCCGCGCGGCGGCGAAGCGATCGGGGGAGAGGGCGTCGCGCCGACCCGGAAGCGCTCGTCCGCCGGCGAGCGCCTCGGCCGCGGCCACGACGAGCGGCAGGAGCAGCACGCCGTGGCGGTAGCCCCCCGCCGCCCACGCGAGGCCGTCGTCGGCCGAGACGCCGAGGGCGGGGAGCCCGTCGGGCGTGGCGGGGCGGAGACCGGCGCGCTGTTCGACGAGCTCGAGCGCGCCGAGGCCCGGGACGGTGTGCAGGGCCTCGTCGAGCAGCAGGTGGACCGCCTCGGCCGTCACCACCCGGTCGCCGACCTCCTCCGAGGTCGCGCCCACGAGCACCCGGCCGTCGGGGCGGGGGACGAGGTAGACGTCCGGCGTCCGGATGATCCGGCGGATCGGCGTCGGGGCGTCGGGTCGTGGGCCGAGCGTCAGGATCTGACCCTTGACGGGACGGAGCGGCACGCGGTCGTCGAGCGCGCCGCACGCCCAGCCCGCGGCGAGCACCACCCGTTCCGCGTCGATCCGGGTGCCGTCGTCCGTGACGAGCCCCGTCACGGTGCCGCCCGTGCGCCGGAGCGCCGCGACCCGCCGGTGCTCGATGCGGACACCCGCCCGCTCGCAGGCGGCGCGGAGGGCCGCGAGCGTCCGCCGCGGATCGGCCTGACCCTCGTCGGCGAGCTCGAGCCCGCCCGCCACGGACGGGCCGAGTCCCGGCTCGCGCTCGCGGAGCGCCGTCCCGGTCAGCCACGTCGCGTCGTGGTCCACCCGGCGGAGGACCTCCCGTAGCCGGCGGACCTGGCCCAGGTGCGCGGGCCGCGCGGCCACCGCGAGCGACCCGGTCCGGCGGAAGCCGGGGTCGACGTCCGATGCGGCACGGAGCCGCTCCGCCAGCGCGGGCCAGGCGCTCGCGCCGTCGCGCAGTGCGGCGTGGAGCGGGTGCTCGTCGTCCTCGACCTCGGACCACGGCGCGACCATCCCCGCGGCCACCTGGCCCGCCAGCTCCTCGCCGTCGTCGAGCACGAGGACCCGGGCCCCCGCCTCGGCGGTCGCCCAGGCGCTCGCGAGGCCCCACAGGCCCGCGCCGATCACGGCGACGTCGGAGTGGGGCGGTGTGGCGGCCACGTCGATGAGCTTCCTTCGCCGGCATGACCCGGAGCAGGTTCGGCGGTCGCGAGCCCTGCTCGCCTCTCAGCCCCGTCGGGCTCCCGCGCTCGTGGAGGGAGCATACCCGAGGCCGAGGCCGTCCCGGGGTGTCCAATCCGCCGTCGAGCGCCGTACGTATGACAGAGGTCAGGTCCATCGATGGGAGGAGATCCACCGTGCGTCATCGACGTCTCGCCGCCGTGCCCGTGCTGGGGGCCGTCGCCGTGCTGGCCGTGGCCGGCGTGGCCGGCGCCCAGGGCGACCGCAGCTCGGATCCGCTGTTCGCCGTGCTCGACGGCGGCTACGAGGTCAGCCCCGAGGGACGGGCGGGCGTGGGCGACCCGAACGGCTTCGGCTCGGCGACCGTGCTCTTCCGCGGCAGCCGCCAGATCTGCTTCGGCATGACCGTGGCCGAGATCGGCAAGCCCGCGGCGGCGCACATCCACCGCGGACGGGCCGGTGAGAACGGTCCGGTCGTGATCCCGCTCAAGCAGCCCGCGAGCGGGAACCCCGGTGCGTCGAGCGGCTGCGTCCGCGCCTCGCGCGCCCTCCTGGCCGACATCCAGGCCCATCCGAAGGCCTACTACGTGAACGTGCACACCGAGGCGTTCCCCGGCGGCGCCGTCCGCGGCCAGCTGCACTGACGCACGACCGCGGTGCGGTGCCGGACGCGACGGTCCGGCACCGCACCGCACGCGTGACGCGCCGCCCGGCTCGGGCGGTGGAGGGCGGAGCGGCCCCGGGCCCTCGTCCCGGACGCGCCGGTCCGGACGACGATGCCGCCGGTGCCCGGCGGCGGGCCGTCGGCGCGGGATCTGTAACCCTTCCGGCCGTCCCGGCCGCCGGCCGGAGCCCGTGCGGCGCCGCGCCGAGGGCGCGCCGCGTCACCGTGGGCGCGCCCCGACGAGCCGGTGACGTCCGACTCGACCGTTACGATCCCGCCGCCGCGCGCGGCCACGCCCCGTCCGACCGAAAGGCATCGCTCGCCCCATGGAGAGTCTCTTCCAGGATCAGGCCGTCCCGTTCGCGCTCGTCTGCGGCGTGATCACGGTCCTCTACGGCCTGTACCTCACGCGCTACGTGCTCTCCAAGCCCGACGGCAACGAGGCGATGCGGACGATCGCGGCGGCGATCCAGGAGGGCGCCTCGGCGTACCTCCGGCGCCAGTACATCACCGTGGCGATCGTGGCCGCGGTGCTCTTCCTGCTGCTGCTCGTGGTGCCGGACCTCGGCGGCTGGCGCGTCGCCGTCGGCTTCCTGCTCGGCGCGCTGCTGTCGGCCGCCGCCGGCTTCATCGGGATGAACGTGGCGGTACGCGCCAACGTCCGCACGGCCGAGGCGGCGCGGGGCGGCCTCGCGCCCGCCCTCGACGTGGCCTTCAAGGGCGGCACCGTGACCGGGATCCTCGTCGTCGGCCTGGGCCTCCTCGGCGTGGCCGGCTACTACGGCTTCCTGACCGGTCCGGCGGACGCCACCCAGACGGAGGCGGTCCGCGGGCTCGTCGGCCTCGGCTTCGGCGGCTCGCTGATCTCCGTCTTCGCCCGTGTCGGCGGCGGCATCTTCACCAAGGGCGCCGACGTGGGCGCGGACCTGGTGGGCAAGATCGAGGCCGGCATCCCGGAGGACGACCCGCGCAACCCGGCCGTGATCGCGGACAACGTGGGCGACAACGTCGGTGACGACGCCGGCATGGCGGCCGACCTGTTCGAGACCTACGCGGTGACGCTCGTGGCCGCGATGCTGCTCTTCGACCAGTTCACCGGCTCGCCGGCGCTCGTCGGCCTGCCGCTCGTCCTCGGCGGCCTCTCGGGCCTGGCCTCGATCGTCGGCACCTACCTGGTGCGACTGCCGCGCAGCGGGTCGGTCATCAACGCGCTCTACGTCGGCGTGATCGTGTCGGCCGTGCTCGCGGCGCTGCTGTTCCTGCTGCCGATCTTCCTCGGCGGCCTCGACGACACGATCGACGAGATCGGCGGCAACGGCGAGGAGGGCGCCCGGTTCGCGGCCGACGTCTCGGCCGGCGACCTCTACGTCTGCGCGCTCGTGGGCCTCGCCATCACGGCGCTCCTGATGGTGATCACCGAGTACTACACCGGCACGCGCTGGAAGCCCGTCAAGGACATCTCCGAGGCGTCGACCACCGGGCACGCCACGAACATCATCTCGGGCCTCGGCTACTCGATGCAGGCCACGGCCGCCCCGGTGATCGTGATCTGCGTCGGCATCCTCGTGGCCGACCGGCTGGCGGGCCTGCCGGGCATCGCCATCGCCGTCGTCTCGATGCTGTCGCTGGCGGGCGTCATCATCGCCCTCGACGCGTTCGGGCCCGTGACCGACAACGCGGGCGGCATCGCGGAGATGGCGAACCTGCCCGACGCCGTGCGCAACGACGTCACCGACCCGCTCGACGCGGTCGGCAACACGACGAAGGCCGTCACGAAGGGCTACGCGATCGGCTCGGCCGGTCTGGCCGCCCTGGTGCTGTTCGCGTCCTACCGCGACGAGCTGTTGGTCCGGCTCGAGGACGAGGGCAAGAGCACCGCCGGGCTCGACTTCTCGCTGTCGGATCCGTGGGTCCTGGTCGGCCTCCTGATCGGCGGCGCGATGCCCTTCCTGTTCGCCGCGATGTGCATGGAGGCGGTCGGCGTGGCGGGCAAGGCCGTGGTCGAGGAGGTCCGGCGCCAGTTCCGCGAGAAGCCCGGGATCATGGACTACTCCGAGCGCCCCGAGTACGGCCGCTGCGTCGACATCGTGACCCGCTCGGCCCTCCGGCAGATGATGCTGCCCGCCGCGATCCCGGTCGTGATCCCGATCGTCGTCGGCCTCATCTCGGTCGAGGCCCTCGGCGGCCTGCTGGTCGGCACGATCGTCACCGGCCTGTTCCTGGCCATCTCGATGACCTCGGGCGGCGGCGCCTGGGACAACGCCAAGAAGCTGATCGAGGACGGCCTGCACGGCGGGAAGGGGTCCGCGGCCCATCAGGCCGCCGTCACGG
>CADCWC010000120.1 GCA_902806305.1 uncultured Thermoleophilia bacterium
TCGCCGCTCGGGCAGGAGTATCGTCGCGCCCACAACGGGCGCTCCGGCCGACGCCGAGGGGTGCCGCCGACCGACCCCGGCGCGCCCGCCTCATCCGACAAGGAGCCCGGACGGCCACGCCGACCGCCGTATCGCTCGTCCCGCATCCGCTGCCCCGGCCCGCGCCGCCGCGCGAGTCGGTGCTCTGGGCCGTGGCCGTGACCGGGCTGGTCGGCGCCGGCTGCTCGCTCGCGGTGGCGCTGCGGGCCGACGGGGTCAGCGGCGTGCAGATCGCGCTCCTGCAGTGGATCAGCGTCCCCTACGTCGCCGCGGGGCTCGTGGCGTGGTGGCGTCGACCGGCGAGCCGCCTGGGTCCGCTGATGATCGCGGGCGGGTTCGCGAGCGGGCTCTCCTCGCTCCAGGTCGTGAGCTCGGACCTGCCGTACACCGTCGGGTCGCTGTTCGACATCCTGCCCGCCGCGCTCTTCCTCCACGTCTATCTCGCCTTCCCGGACGGCCACCTCCGGTCGCGGTTCGAACGAGCGGTGGTCGCCGCCGCGTACGTGGCCGCGGTCGGTCTCCAGCTCGTCAAGATGTCGCTCGGGAGCGCCGGCGCGGGCGACCTCCTCACCCTCTGGAGCCGGCCCGATGTCGCGCAGACCGTCGAACGGGCGCAGCTGCTCTCGCTGAGCGCGCTATGCCTGGCGGGCATCGGCGTCCTGGCCCGTCGCCGGCGGGAGGCCGGCCGGCCGCTCCGCCGGTCGGTGGCCGTGATGCTCGACCTGTTCGCGGTCTGCCTCGTGATGCTCGCGGTGCTGTTCGTGATGGGGGCGTTCGAGGCGCCCGGGTTCCGGCGCGTCCAGCAGACGACGCTCTTCGTCGTCGGGCTCTCGCCGCTCGCCTTCCTGATCGGCCTGCTGGACGCCCGCCTGGCTCGCTCCGCCGTCGCGGACCTGATGGTCGAGCTCGGGCGCGACCGCTCGGCGCCCGACCTCCGCAGCGCGCTGGCCCGCGCGCTCGGCGACCCGTCGCTCACGCTCGCCTACTGGCTGCCCGACTTCGACCGCTACGCCGACCAGCACGGCCGGCCGGTGGACGTCCCGGGTCGCGGTCGTGGGGCGACGACGGTGGTCGATCGCGACGGCGCGCCGGTCGCCGTCCTCCTGCACGATCGGGCGCTGGACGACGACCCGGAGCTGCTCCACGCCGTCGGCGCGGCCGCCGCCATCACGCTCGAGAACGGCCGCCTCCAGGCCGAGCTCCAGGCGCGCGTCGAGGAGCTCCGGCAGTCCCGGGCGCGGGTCATCGAGGCGGGGCAACGGGAGCGCCGACGGCTGGAGCGCAACCTCCACGACGGCGCCCAGCAGCGGCTCGTGGCGCTGTCGCTCGAGCTCGGGATGCTCGAGGCGCAGATGGGCGACGACCCGGCCGCCCGGACACGGCTCCGGCTCGCCCGCCGCGAGATCTCCACCTCGCTCCAGGAGCTGCGGGATCTCGCGCGCGGCCTCCACCCGGCCGTCCTCAGCGGTCACGGGCTGGCCGTCGCGCTCGAGGCGCTCGCCGTCCGCGCCGCCGTGCCGGTGCGGCTCGAGGTCGACGTCCCCGACCGCCTGCCGGAGCAGGTCGAGGTCGCCGCCTTCTACGTCGCCTCCGAGAGCCTCGCGAACGTCGACAAACACGCCTGCGGGACGACCGCCGGCGTCAGCGTCGTCCGGACCGGGAACCGCCTGGTGGTCGAGATCGTCGACGACGGCATCGGCGGCGTCGACGACGGCGGCTCGGGGGTTCGGGGCCTCAGGGACCGCGTCGAGGCGCTCGGCGGGCGGCTCGGCGTCCGGTCGCCGTCGGCGGGCGGGACCGTGGTGCGGGCGGAGCTCCCGTGCGGGTAGCGCTCGCCGAGGACAGCGTGCTGCTGCGCGAGGGCCTGACCCGACTGCTCACGGAGTCGGGTCTCGAGGTCGTGGCGCAGTGCGGTGACGGCGACGAGCTCCTGCGCGCCGTCGCGGACCTCGACGTCGACGTCGCGATCGTGGACATCCGCCTCCCGCCGACCCACAACGACGAGGGGCTGCTGGCGGCACTCGAGATCCGCGCCCGCCACCCCGGCGTCGGCGTGCTCGTCCTGTCCCAGTACGTCGAGGTCGGTCTGGCCCTGAAGCTGCTCGCCGACTCTGCGGAGGGGGTCGGGTACCTGCTGAAGGACCGGATCAGCGACGTCCGGGAGTTCGTGGCCGCCGTCCGGCGCGTGGCCGCGGGCGGGTCGGCGCTCGACCCGATCATCGTCTCGACGCTCCTGGCCCGTCCGCGTCCCGACGACCCGATCGAGCAGCTGACCGCACGCGAGCGGCAGGTCCTGGAGCTGATGGCGGGGGGAAGCTCCAACCAGGGGATCGCCGACGAGCTCGAGATGTCCCTGCGCGGCGCCGAGAAGGCCGTCTCCGGCATCTTCGGCAAGCTCGGTCTGCCGTCCACGGGCAGCGAGTCGCGCCGGGTCCTGGCCGTGCTGCTCTACCTCCGCTCGTAGCGTCGACGATCTGGCGGCGGGCTGCCCGCCGCGGAGCCGGGTTTCTCCCTTCTCGACGCCTGTCTGCCCGGCTGTCGGGCCCCAGGGCGGCGTGCGACGGTCGGGTGGTGATCCCGAGCCCCGGACGATGGAGACGACCATGAGCGCCTCGACCTTGCCCCGACCGCTGTCCCTGCTGCCGCTCCGCGCACGGGCCGCGGCGGCCGTCCGGAGCGCCACGGCGCCGGCCACGCTCGCGCTGTTGGCGATCGCGGTCCACGTCGCGGACGACAACTTCCTCCAGCCCCAGCCCGGCACCTCGGCGCGCGACCACCTGGTCAGCGGCCTCGTCCCTCTCGCAATCCTGCTCGCGGCGGCGTGGGCGTACGGTCGCGTACGGCCCGGGGCGCGCGCCGTGATCGGCCTGCTCGGCGGCGTCTTCGGGCTCGTGACCGCGGTCGAGGCCGTCTGGTACGCGTCGAACGGCGGGCCGTCGGGCGACGACTGGACCGGCTTCGTCGACATCCCCGCAGGCCTGCTGCTGATCGTCCTCGCCGTGGTGACGCTCTGGCGGTCGCGACGCCGCGACGGCAGCAGGCTCCGCCGGATCCTGCGGCGCGGGCTCCTCACCGTCGCGGGCCTCGCCGTCGCGCTGTTCGTCGCCGCCCCGACGGGGCTCGCCTACGTGCTCACGCACACCGGCCGGCCGCCGGCGGACGTCGACCTCGGCCCGACGGCCCAGGACGTCACCCTGCGGACGAGCGACGGACTCGATCTCGCCGCCGTCTACGTCCCGTCGCGGAACGGTGCGACGGTCATCGCCTTCCCGGGTCGCTCGGGACCACAGGAGCACGCGCGGATGCTGATCCGCCACGGGTACGGCGTCCTCGTGCTCGACCAGCGCGGCCAGGGCGCGAGCGAGGGCGACTGGGACGTCAGCTACGCCGGCACGCGCGACCTGAACGCCGCGCTCGACTACCTGGCCGGTCGTCCGGACGTCGATCCCGAGCGGATCGGCGGGCTGGGGCTCTCCCGCGGCGGCGAGCTGCTCCTGCAGGCGGCGGCCGAGTCGGACGCCCTGAGGGCCGTCGTCTCGGAAGGCGCGGGCGTCCGGACGCACCGCGAGGGGTTCGAGGTCGAGGTCTCGCCGCTCGAGCAGGTGCTGAGCGCCCCGTTCCTGCTCGCCGACACAGCCGCCATGACGGTGTTCACGAACCATCTGCCGCCCGCAAATCTCGTCAACCTGGTCGGTGAGATCACCCCGCGTCCGGTGTTCCTCATCCACGCCTCCCGCCCCGTCGGCGGCGAGCAGCTGAACCCGCAGTACTACGAGGCGCTTCGCGGGCCGAAGCAGATCTGGAAGATGGCCGACACCTCGCACACGGACGGCATCAACACCCAGCCCGCCGAGTACGAGCGCCGGGTGGTCTCGTTCCTCGACGACGCGTTGCTCGGCCCACGCTGAACCGCCGGGAGCCCGTCGGCCGGACAGCCGGCCGGCGGGCACGGTCCAGCGCCTGCGTCCCGGCCCCCCGTCAGGCCGGGGCCTGCGCGGCGAGCGGGGAGCGGTCGAGCAGGCGGAACGACGCCTCGACGGCCGGTCCGACGCCGAGGGCGAAGATGAGCGTCCCGACGCCGACCGTACCGCCCAGGGCCGCGCCGCCGCCGAGGGCGGCGAGCTCGATCAAGGTCCGTGACACGCCGACGCGCAGGCCGAAACGGCGCGCCACCGCGAGCATGAAGCTGTCGCGGGGACCCGCGCCCATCGCGGCGCCGATGTAGACGGCCGTCCCGACGCCGATGGCCAGGACGCCCGCCACGTCGAGCAGGAGGCGGGCCACGAGGCCCTCCGGGTGGGGCACCACGTCGACCCAGATCAGCAGGTCGACGAAGGCGCCGATCAGCACGGCGTTGAGGAGCGTGCCGACGCCGAGGGACACGCCCCCGAGCGCCATCGCGCCCGCCAGCACCGCGACGCCGACCACGATCCCGGCCACCCCGAAGCTGAGCGGCGAGTGGTCGGCGAGGCCTTGGTGCAGGACGTCCCAGGGCCCCAGGCCGAGGTCCGATCGGAGCGTCATCACGATGCCGAGCGCGAACAGGAGGATCCCGCCCTGCAGCGCGACGAAGCGGGTCGTCCGCCCGCCCAGCAGCACGGGCGGTGCCGTGTGGGCGTTCAGGCCCCGCGCCACGAGTAGACGGGCACCGGCGCGACCTCCGCGGGCCGCTCCTCGCCGTCGCGCGTCACGAGCACCTGCCGCCCGTCCTCGAGTTCGCGCCGCAGCACGCCGAGCGCCACGGTGCGCCCGAGCGACGGCGACCGCACGGCCGACGTGACCCGGCCGACGGTCTTCCCGTCGAGGACGACCTCGCTGCCCGGCGCGGGCGGCGCCCCGTCGAGGAGCAGCGCGCGCAGGACGCGGTTCGCGTGGCCCCGGTAGTGGAGGCGGGCGACCGGCTCCTGGCCGATGTAGCAGCCCTTCGTGAAGGAGACGGCGCGCTCGACGACGCCGACCTCCGCGGGCATCACCTGCTCGTCGAGCTCGGCGCCCTGCCGGGGCACGCCTGCCTCGACGCGCAGGATCTCCTCCGCGGCGGTCCCGAACGGCGCGCCGCCGTGTCGCGGGAGGTGATCGGACAGGGCCGCCCACGCCGCGGCCACGCCCGCCGCAGGCCCGAGGATCTCGACCGCCTTCTCGCCGTAGAGGGTGCTCGCCACGGCGTGGAGCGCCGTCCCGTCGAGTTCGAGCAGCGTCCCTGTCCCCTCCGGCGGCTCGACGCGCGGCAGCACGCCGAACGCGTCCAGGAGCAGCATCCCGGCCCGCGGGCCGGCCACGGCCAGGCACGCCCAGTCCTCGAGCGGCTCGATCGCCACGCGCGAGCCGAGGCGGTAGCGGACGAGCGTCGAGCGGAGCCCCGGCGTGGCGTCGGGCTCGCTGTCGGCGACGAGCAGCTCGTCACCGAGCCGGAGCAGTCGGAGATCCGAGAGGACGCGAGCCTTGGGGGTCAGCATCAGCGCGTACCGGGCGTCCCCGACGGCGAGCCCGGCCACGTCCTGCGTGACCATCCCCTGCAGGAAGCGCGTCGCGTGGGGGCCCTCGAAGCGGGTGAAGAGCCGGTCGCGGACCCCGATGCCGACGGCGCGCCGCACGGCGGCGTGCTCCCGCGCCACGTCGCCGAAGTCGTTCGCCACCGCGCGGCCGTCGACGAGCCGAGCGCCCGACGCCGTCAGCCGGTCGAGGAGGCCCGGCTCGGGCGGCGGGTCGGTTCGGACGGCGCGGAGGTGGGACATCTGAGACGCTAACGACGGTGGCGCCGTTTCGTTCCCGACCCGAGCAGAAGCTCCTCGAGCGCGGCATCGACCCGGCGCGCCTGCCGCCTGGACAGTACGTGACGGACAAGTGGCCGGTGCTGCACGCCGGCCGGGTCCCGGCCACGGCGGCCGACGACTACCGCTTCGAGGTGCGAGGACTCGTCGAGCAGCCGACGACGTGGACGCTCGGGGAGCTACAGGCCCTCCCGGCCACCGAGGTGACGGTCGACATCCACTGCGTGACGCGGTGGAGCCGCTTCGACATGCCGTGGCGCGGCGTCTCGTTCCGGACCCTCGCGGACATCGTCCGGCCCCTGCCCGAGGCGCGCTTCGCCATCGCCCGGGCCGCGCAGGGGTACACCGCCAACCTGCCGCTCGAGAGCCTCTACGACGACGACGTGCTGATCGCCTGGGAGGCCGACGGCGCCGAACTGACGCGCGAGCACGGCTATCCCGTCCGCCTGGTGGTGCCCAAGCGCTACTTCTGGAAGAGCGCCAAGTGGCTCGAGGCGATCGAGCTGACGGCCGACGACCGCCCGGGCTTCTGGGAGGGCTACGGCTACCACAACGAGGGCGACCCGTTCCGCGAGGAGCGCTACGGCTTCTGAGCCGTCAAGGTCGCGGCCGGCATGTCGCCTGCGGCGACCGTGACCGCCGCTCGGTTGACTGCTCAAGACGCGGCGGTGCGGCCTCCGGCCACTGTACCGCCGGGTTCTGAGCCGTCAAGGTCTGTCGCCTCAAGCGCTGCGCGCTTGACCCGCCAAGACCCGCCGATCGGCCTTCGGCCGAGTCTATCGGCGGGTTCGCGGCCGGCATGTCGCCTGCGGCGACCGTGACGGCCGTCGTCCTCCCGCCGGCGCGACCTGCAGGGACGCCTCCGAGCGAGCCGTCGGCGCCCGGATCACGTGCCTGTGACAGAACGCATGCGATTGCAACAAAGCGGTGAAAGCCGCGTCTATAGTCCACGACCTTCGGGCCGGATCCGGTTCGCTTCGCATGCTCGACGACCTCGCCTACACCAAGGACGCAGCGCCGCGTCCGGCCGACGCCCGCCCGCGCACCGACGACCCGACGACGCCGCGGATCCGGCGCGCGCTCTGGACGCGACGGCGGGCGCTCGTCCTGCTGCTGGGCTACGCCCTCGGCCTGGGCGGCATGATCGCGGCCCGCGGGCTGTTCATCTCGGCCGACCGCTACTTCCTGATCCTGCTCGTGCCCGCGGCGCTGCTCGGCCTGGCCGTGCCGTACGTCCGCGACTTCCTGCCGTTCGTGGCGCTGATCATCCTCTACGAGGAGCTCCGCGGCGTGGCCCATCTCCTCAACCCGGAGCCGTACTACGCGCCGATGATCGAGTTCGACCGCGCGCTCTTCGGGCGGCTCCCGACGACGATCCTGCAGGACGCGCTCTGGACGGGCTCGCTGCAGTGGTACGACCAGGTGCTGGCCGTCGTGCAGCGGGCGCACTTCTTCATCCCGCCGACGCTGCTCTTCCTGATCTGGCTCGAGCGGCGGGAGCTCTACTACCGCTGCGCCCTCACGCTGCTCGTCGTGTCGTTCGCCGGGGCGGCCACGTTCCTCGTCTTCCCCGCCGCACCGCCGTGGAAGGCGTCCGAGACCGCCCGCATCGAGCCGCTCGTCAAGGTCGGCGACGTGCGCGACGCGGTCCCGGTGCGGTCGCCGCGCTCCTTCATCGAGGAGCGGCTGCACCCGAACCCCGTCGCGGCCGTCCCGTCGCTCCACACCGCCTACTCGTTGCTCGTCGTGCTGTTCGCCTTCGCGTGGCGCCGACGGGTCGGGTGGGCCTTCGTGGTTTACCCCGTCGTGATGTGGTTCACCATCGTCTACTTCGCCGACCACTACGTGTTCGACCTCGTCGTCGGCGCGATCTACGCCATCGGGGCCTGGGTCGTCGCGGGGCGGCTGCTCCGGCGCCCGGGTCGCCTACGGAGGCTCGCCGGCCCCCACCCGCCGCCGTTGGCCGCGGCCCATACCTTCGGAGGTCCGACCGGATGAGCGACCTGAGGAGCGCCGAGACCGCCGCCGACACCCTGCCTGCGGGTGCGCCCCGCGTCTCGATGCCGCCAAGTCGGGCGCGCGCGACCCGCGGCCGCCTTCCGGCCTGGGTCGAGATCCGCTGCCCGCTGTGCGGCGCCGACGACTTCCACGTCCGGCTCGGCGACCGCCTCGGCAGCTCGGACGTCGACCCGCAGGTCCACTACACCTCCACGTCGAGCGCCTTCGGCGAGCACGGCCGGATCGTGCAGTGCAACTCCTGCTCGATCGTCTACGTCAACCCCCGCCCGCACCACCAGAAGGTGCAGGACTCCTACGGCGACGTCGAGGACACGCGGTACCTCGAGGAGGAGCAGGGACGGATCGAGACGTTCTCGGCGAGCCTCGATCACGTGCGACGGTTCTGTCCGACCGGGCGGCTGCTCGACGTGGGCTGTCACGTCGGCACGTTCCTGACGCTCGCCGAGCAGGCCGGCTTCGACGTCGCGGGCGTGGAGCCGTCGCGGTGGGCGGCGGGCGTCGCGCGCGGGCGCATCCGCGGGTCGGTGCACAACGGCGCCGTCGAGGACGCGCCGCTGCCCGAGGGCGGCTACGACGTCGTCACGCTCTGGGACGTGATCGAGCACCTTCCGGACCCCGCGCTCGACATCCGCGCCATCCACGCCGCGCTCCGGCCGGGCGGGATCTTCGCCGTCTCGACCATGGACGTCGACTCGCTCTTCGCCCGCGTGGCCGGGAAGCGCTGGCCGTGGTACATGCACATGCACCTCGTCTACTTCTCCCGGCGGACGCTCTGCGAGATGCTGCGCCGCGAGGGGTTCGAGATCGCCGACGTGTCGGCCCACACGCGGCGCGTGCGTCTCTCGTACCTGGCGTCCCGGGTCGAGCCCTACGCGCCGCCGGTGGCCCGGGCGCTCGTGGCGGGCCTGGAGCGGACCGGACTCGCGGCGCGCACCGTCGGCGTCAATCTCGGCGACATCTTCACCGTGGTCGCGCGCAAGTCCGTGCACGACTGAGCTCGGCATGTCGCAGGTCCGCCAACGGCCGGCGTCCGACACGGCGGCGGCGCGCCCGCGGCCCGTGCCGGAGCGCCGCCCGGACCGGCGGGCCGGGGTTCGGCGGCACCTTGATGGCCTCCGCTACCCGCTGGGGGTCTGGGCCCTGTCGCGGCTCCTCGTGGTGGTCGTCGTCGGGGCGGTCGGCTGGGTCTCGCGGCCGCGCGGCCAGTGGGAGTGGTGGGACGTCCTCGTGGCGCCGTTCGCGACCTGGGACGCCATCTGGTACCTGAAGATCGCCGAGCACGGCTACGACCCGCTGCTCGCGCACGGCAACTCGGCGGCCTTCTTCCCGCTGTACCCGCTGACCGTGCGGGGGGTGCACGAGCTCGTGCCCGTGGCCGGGCTGGCCGCCACCGGGGTGGCCGTCTCGACGTTGCTCTTCGCGGGCGTCTGCGTGCTCCTCTGGCGGCTCACCCTCGTGCACTACGACGAGCCGACGGCCCGACGCACCGTCGTCTACCTCGCGGTCTTCCCGCTGGCCTTCGTGTTCTCGGCCGTCTACACCGAGAGCCTCTTCCTGCTGCTCACGCTGGCGTGCTTCCTGATGCTGGAACGGGGCCGGGTCTGGGCGGCGTCCGGCTTCGGCGCCCTGGCGATCCTCACCCGCCCCGTCGGGCTGCTGCTCGCGCCCGCCATCGCCTGGCGCGTGTGGACGGACGCGGGCCGCCCGTGGCGGCTCTGGGGCGGGCCGGAACGGCGGATCCGGCGGGCCCTGCTGTGGCGCCTCGCCCCCGTGGGCCTCCTGCCGCTGGCCCAGATCGGCTTCCAGCTCTACCTCTACCTCGTCACCGGGCAGCCCTTCGCGAGCGGCGCCGCCGAGGCGCGGGGCTGGGGCCGAGAGGTCGACGTGCGGCTCGTGCTCGAGCTGCCCGTGGCGTGGGCGACCGCCCTGTGGGAGCTGTTCGTCGGCCAGGGCAAC
>CADCWC010000121.1 GCA_902806305.1 uncultured Thermoleophilia bacterium
GCGGTGCTTCGCAGGCCGGCCCGAGGTCGACGGACTGGCCGCGCGCGACGTGGACCTCCCGCGTCTCGAACACCTGGCCCGCCGTGTCCTCGCACGTCAGCCGCCAGGGCGTCCCCGTGCCCCAGCGCGGCTGGTCGGACGGGTTGACGTGCCACCTGAACGTGCCCGAGGCCGGCACGACCAGCGTCGACGTCCGCGGTTCGGTGATCGTCCGCACGGGGTGCTGCACGCCATCGTCGTTGGGGCGCTCGCTCGTCCTGTACGTGATGTCCTTGCGCAGGCGCAGCACCCGGCCCGCGGGCGCCGTGCCCGTCAGCACGGAGTGCGTCGACGGATCGATGGCGGCCAGGCCCGCGAGGGTGAAGGCCTCCCGCAGGCCGCCGAGCTTGCGGCCCGTCGGGACGCCGTCGAGGTCCTGCTCCGGGCGCCCGTCGTACTCGGGGACCCAGCCCGTCCCGAACGCGGGGTGGAACTCGGACCTGCCGATCTCGGGCGTGTACGAGAACGCGCCGAGGCCGTCGTAGATGTAGTCGTCGGTGGTGCCCGTCGTCTCGTAGAGCTGGTAGGAGTACTGCGAGACGTAGTTCGTCTCGCGCGCCATCGCGTCGCCGAGCGCCCGCAGGCGCTCCTCGTCGGGAGCAGGCCCGAAGGTGCTCGTCCCGGGCGGCCGCAGGATCAGCCCCGTGTAGGTGTGGTTGGTGATCAGGACGGTCGGCTGCAGGTCGCGCACGAAGCGCCGGAAGGCGTCCGTCTCGGGCTCGGAGAACGGCCCGGGCCCGTGGTGGACGAGGCTCGGGACCCGGCTCGAGGTGCCCGGCCCGCCCCACTCCACGCCGTAGTTGCGGTTGAGGTCCACGCCGAGGTCGCGCTTGGTCGGGCCCGCCGGGAAGGTGAGCGCGAGGCACTCGCCGATGACGACGGGCCGCGCGGGATCCGCGGGGCGGCAGTTCTTGCGCTTGTAGGCACCCGTCCCGGCGCTCGTGCTGCCCGACGGGCCCGGCGCGTCGTTCGGATCCGTGTAGTTGCCGCCGGGCGCGAGGCCCTCGGCCTGGATCGTCGCGTCGAAGCCGTCCGCGTTGAGGACGGGGATGACGAAGGTCCGGGCCCGCCGGACGATCTCCGCCAGCCGCGGATCCCCGTCCTTGTAGCCCTGCACGAGCTCGAGCCCGAACTCGGTCGTGGCCTCCGCCGCCGGCCACTCGCGCGCATGGTGCGTGCCGACCTGGATGTAGGCCGGGCGCCCGTCGCCCGTCGCGGCCACGTCCTCGGCGATCTCGACGCCGAGGATCTCGCGGCCCTCCCACGTGCGGCCGGGCAGGGTGAAGAGCCGGACGAAGCCGGGGTTCTCCTGGGCCATGCGCTTGAGCTCCTCCTCGTGCTCGGGGAGGGTGCGGTACGACGTCCGCCCGGACGGCAGGCCGACTGAGGCGCGCGGGGCGCGCCGGCGGGCGGCCCGCTGCTCGGCGAGGCGGTTGGCGCGGTCGGTCGCCACGACATCCCGCTGCTGCACGGCGAACGTGAGCCCGGCCTCCTGGATCCTGCGCTCCTCGGCGTCCGTGGTCACCAGGACGTCCCAGTGGTCCGGGGCCGGATGGTCGGTGGTGTCGAGCCCGAGCGCGGCCAGGCGAGCGGCGTCGCCGGGGCTGCGGAGGCTCACCCGCAGAAGCCGGACGCGCGCGTTCGCGGGCTCGGCCGCGTCCGTGACGCGCACGAACTCCGTGGAGAGCGTGGCCCGCGGCGTGGGTCCCCCTCGGCGGCAGACCTGGATGGTCAGCGTCTGCCCCTCCGACACGATGGCGGTGGCCAGCTCCTCCATGCCCGGGCCCGCGGCGCCGTTGAGCACACGGCCCGAACCGCCGTCGAGGATCGCGAGGTCCCAGTCGCCGTCGCCCTCGCCGGCGAGCCGCGCGCCGACGACGCCGTCGTGCGGGGCGGTCACGGACGTGCGCTCGACACCGGCTCCCGTCGCGCCGCGCGTCGCGCAGAAGCGGCGCTCGGTCGTGTCGATCGCGATGCGCTGCACCTGGGCGGCGGACGCGCGCGGCGCCGCCGGCGCCGCCGTCGCGAGACCGCATGGGATCAGCAGCGCCGCAAGGGCGACGGCAGGACACCTCGTGCGCATGGCTCCCTCCGACCTTACGGCGTGCATCCACCGCTCATCATCCTCGTGTCCGCGGCGCCCGCCCAGGCGGAACCGCTCGGGGCGGTCCTCCGGGTGCGGCAACCTTGACGCGCTCGTGTCAAGGTTGCCCCTTTCCGCTGGTAGCATCGGGGGTCATGCGTGACTTCCTCAAGGCCACCCGCGAGCGCGTCGTCGTCTTCGACGGCGGCATGGGCGCCACGCTCGAGCAGTTCGACCTCTCGCTCGAGCAGGACTACGGGCTCCCGGGACGCGCGCACGAGGTCCTCGTCCTCAACCGGCCGGACGTCATCGAGGACGTCCACCGCTCGTTCGCCGAGGCCGGCGCCGAGGTCGTGGAGACGGACACGTTCCAGGCCTCGCGCCTGAAGCTCGGCGAGTGGGGGCTGGCGGACCACACGCTGGAGATCAACCGGCGCGCCGCCGAGATCGCCCGCCGGGCGGTCGGCGAGCAGCGCT
>CADCWC010000122.1 GCA_902806305.1 uncultured Thermoleophilia bacterium
CTCGGCTTCGAGGAGCCCGAGGACGGCTCGCTCGCGCCCCAGTACGTCATCTCGCGGATCGGCGCGATCGCCGGTCCCGAGGCGGTCTACGTCAGCGGCGTCGGCCAGCACCAGATGTTCGCCAGCCAGTACATCTCCTACGAGCAGCCCTACACCTGGCTCAACTCCGGCGGGCTCGGGACCATGGGCTACGCCGTGCCCGCCGCCATGGGCGCCAAGGTCGGCCGGCCGGACGCGACCGTCTGGGCCATCGACGGCGACGGCTGCTTCCAGATGACGAACCAGGAGCTCGCCACGGCCATCTGCTACGACGTCCCCGTCATCACGGCCGTGATGAACAACGGCTGGCTCGGGATGGTGCGGCAGTGGCAGGACCTCTTCCACGACGAGCGGTTCTCGGAGACACACCTGTTCGCGACGATCCCGGACTACGTCAAGCTCGCGGAGGCCTACGGCTGCGCCGGCTTCCGGGCCGAGCGCGAGGATGAGGTCGACGACGTCATCCGCGCCGCGGTCGCGTGCGGGCGTCCGGCGGTGATCGACTTCCGGATCGACCACACGGAGCACGTCTACCCGATGGTCCCGGCGGGCGCGGCCTCGTCGGACATGATCGACCAGGAGTGGGACAACGCCTGGGTCGAGGAGGGGGTCTGACGTGAAGCACACCCTGAGCGTCCTGGTCGAGAACTCGCCCGGCGTGCTGTCCCGCGTGGCGGGGCTCTTCTCGCGTCGGGGGTTCAACATCGAGAGCCTCGCCGTCGGGCCGACGGAGCGGGAGGACCAGTCGCGCGTCACGATCCGCGTCGACTGCTCGCAGCACTCGCTCGACCAGGTCACGAAGCAGCTGTACAAGCTCATCAACGTGCTCAAGGTCAACGAGATGCGACCCGAGGACACCATCGAGCGCGAGCTGATGTTCATCCGCGTGACGGCGGCACCCGAGGTGCGGTCCGACCTGATGCGGCTGGCCGAGGTGTTCGGGGCCCGCGTCGCGGACGTCGGCCCGACGTCGCTGCTCTTCGAGTGCGTCGAGCACCCCGATCGCCTGGAGGCGCTCGAGGAGCTGCTCCGACCCTACGGCATCAAGGAGGCCTCGCGCACCGGTCGGCTCGCCATGCGCCGGACGACGCCCGAGCGGGCGCGCCGTCGCATGCAGGTCGCCTGATCGCGGTCGCCGGCCGCCCTCCCCACCCCCCACCACTCCCCGACGGAAGCGAGACGGCCCCATGGCCAAGGTGCTCTACGAGACGGACGGCGACTTCGGCGTCCTGCAGAACCGCAAGATCGCGATCATCGGCTACGGCTCCCAGGGCCACGCCCACGCGCTGTCGCTCAAGGACTCGGGCGCCGACGTGACGGTCGGCGTGCGGCCGGGCTCGGAGGGGTGGCGTCGGGCCGAGTCGCACGGCTGGACGCCCGTCAGCCCCGAGGAGGCGGTGCAGGGCGCCGACGTGATCGGCGTGTTCGTGCCGGACCACGTGCAGCGCGCCGTCTGGGAGGCGGTCGTGGCGCCCGTGCTGCGGCCGGGCACGACGGTGCTCTTCGCGCACGGCTTCACCATCCACTTCGGGCAGATCACGCCCCCCGGCGACGTCAACGTGGTCATGGTGGCCCCCAAGGGCCCCGGCCATCTGGTGCGACGGCTCTACAGCGAGGGTGCGGGCGTGCCGGCCCTGATCGCCGTCCACCAGGACGCCACCGGGGACGCGCGGGCGGTGGCGCTGGCGTGGGCCATCGGCATCGGCTCGGCGCGCGCGGGCGTGCTCGAGACGAGCTTCCCGGAGGAGACCGAGACTGACCTCTTCGGGGAGCAGGCCGTGCTCTGCGGCGGCGCCACCGAGCTCGTCAAGGCCGGCTTCGAGACGCTCGTCGAGGCGGGCTACCAGCCCGAGATCGCCTACTTCGAGTGCCTCCACGAGCTCAAGCTCATCGTCGACCTGCTGTACGAGGGCGGGATGGACTGGATGCGCTACTCGATCTCCGACACGGCCGAGTACGGCGACCTGACGCGCGGACCGCGAGTGATCGGCGAGCCGAGCCGTCAGGCGATGCGCGAGATCCTGGCCGAGGTCCAGTCGGGCCGCTTCGCCCGCGAGTTCGTCGAGGAGAACACGAGCGGCCGCTCGATGATGAAAATGCTGCGCGAGCGGGCCGCCCGGCACCAGATCGAGACGGTCGGCTCGGAGCTGCGGGCCATGATGCCGTTCGTGTCGCAGGCGCGGGAGCAGGCCGAGCAGGCGACGTAGGGCCGCGCGTCGCGGCACGGCGCGCGCGCGACGACGGTCCGCGTCGTGCGAGCTTGCCGGGGCAGACTACGATGTGTAGTCTGCATACTATGACTCGTAGCCACACACCGGACGCGCCATCCACGACGCTTCCCACCCTCACCCGCATCCGTCGCCTCGGGATCGTCAACGCCTGGCTCGTCGCGGAGGACGACGGCCTGACGCTCGTCGATGCCGCCACCACCGGGAGCGCCCCGGCGATCCTGCGCGCGGCCGAGGCCCTCGGCCGCCCGATCGTGCGCATCGCGCTGACCCATGCCCACGTCGACCACATCGGCGCCCTCGACGCCCTCGCCGCGGCGCTGCCCGGCGTCGAGGTGGCGGTCTCGCCCCGCGACGCGCGGCTCCTGGCCAAGGACCGGACCCCGGTGCCCGGCGAGCCCGCCGACGCCAAGCTCCGGGGTGGGTATCCGGGCGCGTCGACCCGGCCGACCCGGCTGCTCGAGCCGGGCGACCGGGTCGGGTCGCTCGAGGTCGTCGCGGCGCCCGGACACACGCCCGGTCAGGTCGCCTTCCTCGACGTCCGGGACCGCACCCTCATCGCGGGCGACGCCTACGCGACGCTCGGCGGCGTCGCGACCACCGCGGCGCTCAACTGGCGGTTCCCGCTCCCCGCGCTCGCGACCTGGCACCGACCGACGGCGCTCCGGACCGCCCGCGAGCTGCGCGCGCTCGACCCCGCGCGGCTCGCGGTCGGACACGGGCCCGTCGTCGACGCCCCCGGTGAGGCCATGGACCGGGCCATCGCCCGGGCGGCGGCGTGAGCCGGCGCGGGCTCGACCGGGCGGCGGTGCTGGCGGCGGCCGGCGACGTGGCCGACGCCGAGGGCCTCGACGCCGTCACGGTGGCGCGTGTGGCCGCCGAGCTCGAGGTCCGCGGTCCGTCGATCTACAACCACGTCGCAGGTCGGGACGGGCTCGTGCGGGGCATCGCGCTGACGGCCGTGCGGGCGCTCACGGCCGAGCTCCGGCGCGCGGCGGTGGGTCGGAGCGAGGAGGACGCGCTCGTCGGCGTCGCGGCCGCGTACCGGGCCTACGCGAAGGCCCATCCCGGGCGCTACGACGCGATGCAGCGCGCCCCGGCGGCCGACGACGACGAGCTGCTCGCGGCGGCCGCCGAGGTGGTCGAGCTCCTGACCGACATCCTCCGGGGCTGGCAGCTCGCGCCGGACGACCGGATCCACGCGGTGCGCGCCCTGCGCAGCGCCCTGCACGGCTTCGTCGATCTCGAGCGGGTCGGTGGCTTCGGCCGTCCCGTGGACCCGGACCGCTCCTACGCCTGGCTGGTGCGGGGACTCGCGGCCGGCCTGCGGGCGGGCCGGCCCCTGGAGCCCGCCCGGCGATGACCGCTTCCTCGACGGGCTCCTAGGCGGCGAGCCGTTCGGGCTCGGCCTCGGCGGTCTCGAAGCCGAGCTGGATCCGCCGGAGCGCGAGCCGCACGTGCTCGGCCGGGACGCGCTCGTCGTGGAGCGGGCTCGACGTGTGGAGGCTCAGCAGGCGGCCGAGCAGCGCGATCGCCGACGGGTGGACCGACGTGGCCGGGTCGACCAGCCCGAAGAGCACGGCGAGCACGTCGTCGCGAGCCTCGCGCAGGCGTTCCGGCCCGCCGCGCAGGGGGCGGGCGCAGGCGGCGAAGCCGTCGGCCTCGACGAGCAGGCGACCGAGGAGGCGCGCGGCGTGGTGGCGCGCCTCGAAGGTCGCCAGATGACGCCCGCGTCGTTCCACCCGCTCGATGCCGTACGCGGAGCGCTGGCGGACCAGCCGGTCGATCAGGGCCTGTCGATCCGAGCGCGCGTCGGAGGCCAGGACTGCGCCGGCGACGGCGCCGCACAGCGCGGCCACGGCGACGGGCCACAGCGCCAGCGCGGCCAGCACGAGCGCGGCGAGCAGCGCCGCCACGGCGCCCGCGAGTGCCTCCCGCGCGCGTGCGTCAAGCCGTTCCAGGGCCAGACCGGCCAGGAACGGGTCGATCGCCTGTTCGTCGAGCACGGACACCGGACGCGCCATGGCCCCGGTATCGGCAGCGGTCGACCCCGGGTTGACCGTCGAGCGGCGCGCCGACCGCGCTCGGGTACGCTGGCCTCGTGGTCGACCGCCCGCGTCTCCTGGCCGTGCTCGCGGTGCTCGCGGCACTCGCGAGCGGCTGCGGCCGGGAGGCGGACGAGGCACGGCCGGCCTCCACGGCGGCTGCCGCGGCGATCTTCGAGCCGCTCGCCACGGAGCCCGCGGCCGGCACCGCGACGGCGCCCGTGGCGGAACCGGCCCGGACCGGCAGCAGCCTCGACGAGGTGGTGGGGCGGCCCGGTGGCGGGCCGTTCGACACCCCGGACGTCATCCAGCTCGGGGCCCTCGACCTGGCGGCCGGGAAGGACGTGCGCATCCCGTTCGCGGTCCTCGACAAGGGCGGCACGCCGATCGGCGTCGACGGCGGCCGGGCCGAGGTCTGGCTGGCCCGCACGCCGGAGGAGCCTGCGCTCGGGCCGTTCCCGGCCCGCGTCGAGACGATCGCGGCCGACGGCGTCCCGCGGGAGGAGGGCGACATCGGCGAGATCCTCGTGGTCAACCCCGACATCCCCCGGCCCGGCGGCTGGCTGATGGTGGCGGCGTACACGTCCGGCGGCCGTCCGTCGACGGCCCACGTCGGCTTGAGCCTGCTCGGCGAGGCGCGATCACCCGCCGTGGGGGAGCCCGCCCCGCGGTCCGAGACGCCGACCCTGCGCTCGACGGGTGGCGACCTGGCGAGCCTCTCGACCGCCGAGCAGCCGCAGCGGTCGCTGCTCGAGCACTCCGTGGCGGAGTCGCTCGACGACGGGGTGCCGTTCGTCCTCGCGTTCGCGACGCCCCGGTTCTGCCAGTCGCGGCTGTGCGGGCCCGTGGTCGAGATCGTGGCCCAGGTCCAGCGCGACCTCCGGGGGACGCCGATGCGCTTCCTGCACGTCGAGGTCTTCGAGGAGAACGACCCGGCCAAGGGGCCGAACCGGTGGTTCCGCGAGTGGCGCCTGGAGACCGAGCCGTGGGTGTTCGTGGTCGGCGCCGACGGTCGCGTCAAGGCGAAGTTCGAGGGATCGGTCTCGCCGCGGGAGCTCGAGGAAGCGGCGCGCGCCGCCCTCTGACCGGGCGCAC
Organism: uncultured Thermoleophilia bacterium; assembly: GCA_902806305.1. GTDB lineage: Bacteria > Actinomycetota > Thermoleophilia > Gaiellales > F1-60-MAGs149 > CADCWC01. The sequence continues at coordinate 5,408 of CADCWC010000122.1, forward strand.
GCGACGCGCCGTCAGCGCGGGAAGACGGCCACCGTCGCGGTGAACCCGTGGAGGTGGTTCTCGCCGCCGACCGGTCCGAACTCGCCCTGGCAGAAGATGCCCGCCGACGGGACACCGAGGTCGACGGCCACCCGGCCGGCGTCGTGATCGGGCGCCGAGAACAGGTTGGACCCGCGCCCGTTGCAGGAGAAGAGCAGCGCGGCGCCCGGCACGCGTCGCCCCAGACGGCGGCGCCCGATGGCGAGCGTCGCGTCGAGATCCGCATCCGCGGAGGCCTCGTCGCGGACGTGGAAGCGGAACGTCTGACCCACCCGGGGGGTGTCACCGACGGCGAGCCCGCCCGTCGCCGCGTCCGCACCGAGCAGCGCCCGGACGAGGTAGTCGCCGATGTCGTAGTCCGGCTGGTTCTCGTCCACGACGAGCCCGGCGAGGATGCCGCTCGCCACGAGCCGCTGCTCGTGCGGGTCGAGCCCGGCCACCACCTCCTGGAGCTTCTGCAGCGCCGGCGTGCCCGCGAGCTCCAGCACCACGTTGTCCCGGGACGCGGTCACGACAAGGTCGGGCCCGACGGGCCGGCAGCCCTGGGACACGAGCGGCAGCACGCCCGCCCCCGTGACCGTGACGCCGACGGCGCCGTCGTGCACGACCTCCGCACCGTCGAAGAGCACCGCCGCGCCCGGTCGTCCACCGCCCGCGAGGCCGCCGATGACCGGCCTGCCCACGGACGTGGCGTTCAGGTGGTCGAGAAAGGCGTCGGCGGGGAACGTGTAGGGGTCCGCGAGCAGGATCACCGGCGAGTCGGGTGCATCGTCCGACAGCCCGGGATCCCCGATCACCGCCGGGCGGCCCTCGAGCTCCGCGAACCGCAGGCGGAACGGCTCGACCCCGGCGAGCGGCAACGAGGCGGCGAAGATCGAGACCGCCGGGCCGCGCTCGATCTCCCGCGCGGCGCCGATGACGCCGTCCGGACCGACGGCGCCGATGACCGTCGCCGGCTGCAGCTCGTCGACGACCGTCGTGGCGAGGCCCTCGGCGTCCGCGGCGTGGGCCTGCGAGGCGAACACGCAGACCAGGTCGGGGGCGTAGCCGCCCAGCCCGTCGAGCGCCGCGGCGCAGGCCTCGACGGCCGCCTCGTGGGGGTTCCGGACGGTGGAGAGCCCGACGCCGAAGCGGTTCATGGGCGGTTGTTCCCCTCCGTCGGACGCGCGACACGGCGCGCGCCGGCCGCCGGCGGCCCTGGTACGGTGACCGACCGCGAACGCCGACTGACGACCTCCAGGAGCACCATGGCCACCCACGCCACCATCGAGACCACGCTCGGCACGATCGAGCTCGAGCTCTATCCGGACGACGCACCGAAGACCGTCGAGAACTTCGAGACGCTGGCCGGCAAGGGGTTCTACGACGGCGTGATCTTCCATCGCGTGATCCCCGACTTCATGATCCAGGGCGGCGACCCCACCGGCACCGGGACCGGCGGACCGGGCTACCAGTTCGAGGACGAGCAGAACGACCACCCGGTGGCCCGCGGCGCGCTCGCGATGGCGAACGCCGGGCCGAACACCAACGGGTCGCAGTTCTTCATCGTCACGGTGCAGGACGCGTCGTGGCTGAACGGGAAGCACACGGTCTTCGGACGCGTCACGGCCGGCATGGACGTCGTCGACCAGATCTCCCAGGTGGACCGCGACGCGCGTGACAAGCCCCGCACGCCGGTGACCATGAAGATCACCACGCGCTGAGCGGCCACGTCAGTCACGGTCGCGGGAGAGCGGCGGGAAGGCGCAGCTCGCGTCCGACCGGCCGAGTGCCTGCGCGGTCGAGCGGTCGAGCGTGACGTCGAACCGCAGGCGCACGAGCCCGGCCCGGTGCACCCGTAGGCGGGTCATGCCGGACGGTCCCGCCGAGGCGGCACACGCCGCGCCGTCCGGCACCTGCCAGTACGGCGTCCAGCGGACCCGCACGTCGTAGAGTCCGGGGGCGGCGGCGTAGAGGACGATCGCCGTCCGACCCATCGCGACCACCTCCGTCCGCTGCCCCGGCACGAGCGGCGTGGCCCGGTCGACGGCCGACACGATCGGCGTCGGCTTCGGCAGCTCGAAGATCTCGGCGTTCGGGCCGCGGTAGACGGGGCGGAGGGTGCCCCGCGCCGCCGAGCGGAGGATCTCCGCCTCACGTTGCGACGAGTAGTCGAGCCGGTCGTTCGGCAGCACGACGTAGCGGACGCCCAGCGACCGCAGCAGCCGCTCCAGCCCGCGGGCGTCGAGCTCGTCGCCGTCGTAGAGCGCCTCGTTGATCGGGAAGTCGTCCTGGCGGAACCACCCGCGGGTGATCGGGATGTTCTGCGACGCGACGTGGAAGCTCTCCCAGTGCCCGGACGTCCCGACCACGTGGACCCGGTAGTCGTCGTCGTGATGGCGCTCGAGGAAGTCGACCGCCCCGGTCCAGAACTCGGCCTTGTCCGCGCGTTGGACGAGGCCGCCGCGGAGCTCGCGCACGACGGGGATCGCCTGCCAGAGCACCATCACGAGCACCGCCGCGACGGCGGGCACGCGGGGGCGGAAGCCGCGCGGGACGAGCACGAGCAGCAGCAGCGGCAGCCCGAAGTAGTCGAGCAACCGGGCCACGTTGCCGCCGACGCTGCTCGGGGAGAGGTACAGGGCCAGACCGGCGAGGCCGTACGCCGCGAAGGCCCCGGCCAGGCCGCGGGACCCGCCCGCGCGGGCCCAGGCAGCGCCCGCCACGGCGAAGATCAGGATCCCGAGCAGGTCGAGCCACGGGTACGGGAACTGCCCGCCGCTCGGGAAGAGGCGCAGCACGAGGACCTCCCCGAGCGCCAGCACCACGACCGCCGCGCCGACCGCCCGTGCCCGGCGGTCGCGGCGGACCTCCGGGCGACCGGCGGCCAGTCCCGCGAGCAGGATGCCGAGCAGCAGGAACGCCAGCGGGCTCGCGAGCAGGCAGGCACAGGCCGCGCACACGGCGGCGACGTGCCGCCGAGCGCCGAGCAGCACAAGCGCTGCGAGGGCGCACGCCACACCGAGCGCGAAGGGGTACTGCGCCGCGATCAGGAGCGTCGGCAGCACGAGCGCGAAGGCGGTCGAGGCGAGGCGCGCGCCGGTCGGGACGAGCCGCCGGGCGAGCGTGGCGAAGAGCGCCACGGAGCTGACGATACTCCCGAGCACGACGACGAGTTCACCGAACCACGCCGCCAGCGGGTAGTAGAGGACGCTGTAGTTGACGAGCTCGTAGCGGCCCGCGTACCAGTAGTTGTTCCAGACCTCCCAGCCGTAGCGCTCGAACTCCTGCGTGTGCCGCAGGTGGGCGGCCCGGTCCGTCCCCGGCGGTCCGAGAGTCACGAGCACGACCGCCACGGCGGCCGCGAGCAGGACCGGGAGGAGCACGTCGCGGAACGTCGCGCGACGCGGGCGATCACGCCGCCGTCGCGGGGGCGGGGCCGTCGGCTCGAAGCTCGGCAGCCGACGCGTGACGACGACGGGCGGCTCGGCGACCGCCCCGCGAGGTCCGCCGGACGGCGGCGCGCCCACTATGTCCTCGGTGCTCGCCATGTCGGCCTGAGAGCGCCGCTCCGCGTCGTCGGTCCCTCGGGCGCGGACGATACCAGCGCGGTTCGTCCGGACGGAGGTCGCCGCGCGCCTCACGCGCCGGCAGGTCCCCCGTACGGGGAGTTCCGAATCGTCGCCCCCTGCGGCACGCTGAGGCTATGAGCGACGTCGGAGCCACACGGCACGAAGGCGACCGACAACGCGGGGCGCAACGTCCCGCACCCGGCACCATCGCGCCGTAGCCCTCCCGTCCTCGACGGCAGGCGGCGCGAGGCGCCGGTCCTGCGACGCGGCGTCTCCGGCGTGCCGGACGATCGGGGCCTCCCCCTCCCCGGCTTCGACGGTGGTCACCGCCTCGCCCGGCCGCACGCCGTCCGTGTGCGGTCAAGGCGGGCGGCGCGCCGGAGACCCGCATCCGCACGCTCGACCCCTTCCTCCGACGGGCACCGACCGGTGCCTCCATGCACGACGGCGGGGGGCATGCAGGCCACCGGGCCGGCGCCGCGCGCGCCACCCCCCAGTCTGGCGACGGCAGACGGCGTCCCCGCGACGCCGGCCCGTGACCTGCGACCTGACGACGACTCATCCTTCCCTTCCCTTCCCCTCGGGCGACGGGCGGCCCGGCACCCCCTTCCCTCCGGGCCGCCCCGAGCTCGCGACCTGAGGTCAGGCGTCGAGGAGGTGACGCTCGAGGAAGGCCGCGACGCGCGTGTAGGCGTCGATGCGGTTCGGCAGCCGCACGATCCCGTGGCCCTCG
>CADCWC010000123.1 GCA_902806305.1 uncultured Thermoleophilia bacterium
CTCCCATGCGTCGCCGGGCCTGGATCGCCTCCCAGGCGCGGACGAGCGCCCACTCGTGGTCCTCGACCGGAAGCAGCCCGCGCAGCTCGAGCCGCATCAGCTCGACACGACCCGCCGTCCGGAGCGTCCGGAAGCCCAGATCGGTCAGGAAGTCGCGGGGGAACACGGTGTGGTGGCGACCGAAGCGCGTCGCGAAGCCGTCGTCGTCGTCGTAGCGATAGCCGAAGCTCTCGACGGCTGGGTGACCACCGTCACGGACCTCGCCGATGCAGGCCAGGAACAGGCTCTGCAGCGCCCACGGGCTCGACGCGTCGAGCAGGAACGCGCACGTCAGGAGCACCGCGTCGTCGGACGGCGGCCCCGCCGGCAGGCGCCGCGCCCGCGGGAACGCGTCGGCGGGGCCGTACTGCAGGGAGGCGACCGTCCGCCCACCGTCGCGGTAGAGCTTGCCCCACGGTCCGAACGTCTCCTCGACGCCGCGAATCCAGCGGCGCTTGTCCACCGGCTGGTCGTCGCGCCGCTGTTGCCACCACACGCAGCCGACGCAGCAACTCGGCGCCGACTCGATCGTGGAGCCGTTCAGGTCGTGGACGCGCGTCCCGGCCGTCGTGGTCCGGTCAGCCACGACGGTCGCCCGCGTCCGTCACGCCCTCGACCACGACGCGCACGCTTCCGGTCTCGACGGCCACCATCGAGCGGAGGTAGTCGCGCACGACGTCGTCGATGCGCTGACAGACCTCCGGTCCGTCGGCGTCCGCGTCGAGCACGACGCGCAGCTCGAGATCGACGCGGCCCTCGTCGTCGCCCGCGTGGCTCACCCGGACGCCGCGGGCCGCGCGCTCGCCACGGCGCTCGAGGGGTCCGAAGCCGCCGCCCGCGAACCCGTGCAGCCCCGGGACGGACAGCGCCGCATCGGCCACGTAGCTCGCGATGACGGCATGGGAGATGTGGGCGTGGACGACGGGCGAGTGCACCGATTCCCGCGCGACAGAGACCTCGTCCACGCGGCCAGTGTACTCGGCGACCTTGCCCCGATCCGGGCGGCGAGGCGCCGAACCGGGCTTCAGGTCGTCCGCAGCTCCAGCACCGTCACCTCGGGCCGGGCGGCGAAGCGGAACGGCACGAAGGTGGTGCCGAGTCCGCGCGAGACATGCAGCACGGCGCCCTCGCGGCCGTAGAGGCCCTCGGTGTAGCGGCCGGGGCGGTGCGAGAGCCGGAGCTTCCCGCCCGGGTAGGGGAGGCAGATCTGGCCACCGTGCAGGTGCCCGGCGAGGACGAGGTCGGCGGCGCGGGGCGGCAGCCGCTCGAACGCGCGGGGGAAGTGGCAGAGCAGCACGCGGTAGTCACCATCCGCCGGGGGAAGGGTGCGGCGGTCGACCGGTCGATCGGGATGCGTGCGCGGGTCGAGTCCGGTCACCGCCAGTCGGGCGTCGCCGACGCGGAGGTGGACCGTCTCGTCGCGCAGCAGCCGCACGGGCGTGCCGTCGAGGCCCTCGACGGCCTGGCCGTCGGCGAACGGGTCGTGCCCCTGGGCATGATCGTGATTGCCGAGGATCGCGTAGGCGCCGAGCGGCGCCTCGAGGCTGCCCAGCCCGCGGCGGAGCGCCGCGTCCCCGGCCCGCCGCGCCCGCAGGTCGCCGGTCACGCAGATCAGATCCGGTGCCGCCCGGCGGACGAGCTCCGCGCCGCGGCGGAGCGCCCGGGCGTTGAGCCCCGGAGCCCCGACGTGCAGGTCGGAGAGGTGGGCGACCCGCAGCCCGTCCAGGGCCGGCGGCAGCCGCCCGGTCGGGACGCGGACCTCCCGGAGCCGCACCCACTGCGCCTCGTACAGCCCCCAGCCCGCCGCCACGACGACCGCGCCGACGGCTCGCCGTCGGCGTCGCGGACGAGTTCCGTTTACCGTCCTTTTCCGTAGCTTCACTCTGGTGGTATGGTGAAGCCGAGGGGCGATGACGGAAGCCTAGCGAGCCGGGGGGCCAGCTCGTCGGGCGGCCTTGCGGCTCGCCCTGCAGACTTGGCAGCCCCCCGCTGCTGAGGCCCAGTCGGGTGCGGGCGGTTCTTCCGTCGCAGGCCGCCCCCCGGCTGGCGTTTTCGCTCCCGGCCCGCCCCCGGCGGGCCGGGAGCCCGAAACGCACCCCGGCTACCGGGTCGCGGCGAGGCGCAGGCCGAAGCCGACGAGGACGGCGCCGGTCATCGCGTCGAGCGAGCGACGGACGCGCGGGCGTCGGAACAGGTCCCGCGATCGGGTCACCAGCCACGCGTACGCCGTCAACCACGCCACGCCGAGCACGACGTGGATCAGCGTGTAGCCGAGCGACAGCAGGAGCACCGGGTCGCCCGGGTCCATGAACTGGGGCAGCAGCGTGGAGTAGAAGACGCCGACCTTGGGGTTCAGGATGTTCGTCAGCAGGCCGCGGCGGAACGCGACGCCGTCGGTGGGCGCGCTCGGCACGGCCGCGTCGGTCGCCCCTGGGGCGCCGGCGGACCCGCGACGCGCCTGGCGGAGCGCGCCCACGCCGAGCCACACCAGGTACGCGGCGCCTGCGAGCTTCAGGCTCGTGAACGCCGTGGCGGACGAGGCCAGCAGGGCCGAGAT
>CADCWC010000124.1 GCA_902806305.1 uncultured Thermoleophilia bacterium
GCGCCCCGTAGGTCCCCTGGCGGCCGCCGATCCCCGTGAGCAGCTCACGGACGCGGCCGGGCCCGCCCGTGTCCGGGTCCAGCGGCGGCGTCGCCAGCCCGTCGCCCGAGCGCAGGCCGTCGAAGAGCTCCTCCAGCGTGGAGAGCGCGTCGTGCTCGGGCGCCCACCCGAGCTCCTCGCGGATGCGCGTGGTATTCATGATCGGCACGCGCAGGCCCATGTCGAGCCAGCCGGAGTTGATCGGCTGCAGGCGCGCGAGCCACGTGGCGTTGACGGCGGCCCGCGCGAGGGCGCTCGGGACGGGGATCGCCACGGCGCTCAGGGCGCTGGCGATCGCCGGACCCGTCAGGACGGGCTCGGCGGCGACGTTGTAGGCCCCGCGTGCCTCAGGGTCGACGATGACCCGGCGGTAGGCGTCGGCGAGGTCGTGCGCGTGGACGGCCTGGATCCGCAGGCCCGACGGGATGGGCAGCACCGGGAAGAGCTCGGGGCGCAGGACGCTCCCGGGAAAGAGCGGCCCGAGGAAGAGCCGGCGGATCTCGGAGGCCGCCTCGCGCTGCATGACGACGCCCGGGCGCAGGCGCACGACCCGCAGCTCGGGGCGCTCGGCCTCCAGGCGGTCGAGCATCCGCTCCGAGGCGGCCTTGTCGCGCGAGTAGTAGGACGACGCGATGCCGTTCGTCGGCCAGCGCTCGTCCACGCGGGCCTCCTTGGGCCCGGGCGAATAGGCCCCGATCGACGAGGCGTAGACGAGCGTCCCGACGCCCGCGGCGGCCGCGGCCTCGAAGACGCGGCGCGAGCCCGTGACGTTGATCTGGATCAGCGTGCGCCGGTCGCGGGTCGGCTGGATCGCCCACGCGAGGTGCACGACGGCGTCGACGCCGCGGAAGAGCTGCTCCAGGTTGGCGTCGACGATGTCCGCGGCCACCCACTCCACCTTGGGCAGGTCGAGCGACGGCAGCCGGCGCGCGATGCCCCTGATGTGCTGCACGCCGGGCTCGTCGCCGAGCCTGCGCAGGAGCGCGCTGCCCACGTTGCCCGACGCGCCGACGACCGCGATTCGCATGGCGGGTGCGTACCCGTCGGCCGCGCGGCTACGCGGGCAGGCCGCTCGGGCGCGCCAGGCGGCGGCGCAGGCGGACCACGCCGCCCGCCGGCCCGCCGAGCGCCACCTCGGCCTCGTCCGTGAGCGCGCGCATGAGCGCGACGCCGCGCCCGCGATCGGGGTCGGGGCGGCGCTCGTCGTCGTGGCCGAGGTCGCGGACCTCGATCTCCACCTGGTCGCCGGACTGCCGCAGCGCCACGGTGATCGGGGCGTCGGCGAACGCGTTGCCGTGCTCGATGGCGTTCTGCATGGCCTCGTTGGCGGCCATGGTGAGCTCGAGGGACTCGCGGGCGTCCGCGCCGGCCTCCGCGAGCCAGCGGCGCAGGAGCCGGCGCAGCGACAGCAGGGTGTCGGGCTCGGGGGTGAGCACGAACGACGCGACGCGGCCCAGGTGCGGCCGGGCGCGAAGGACCACGGCGGTGACGTCGTCGCTCGACGTGCCGTCCGCGCACGCCGCCAGGACCGCGTCGCGCATGGCGGCGGGATCGGCCGGCCCCAGCGCCGCGACGGCGTCCCGCAGGCGCGCGAGGCCCACGTCCAGGACCTCGCCGCGCCGCTCGACGAGCCCGTCCGTGTAGGCCAGGAGGGCCGCCTCCGGGCCGAACGCGACGGTCCGCTCCTCGAAGCGGCAGACCTCGAGGACCCCGAGCGGCGGCCCGGCGGCGTCGAGGAAGTGCGGCGCCACGCCGTTGCCCGGCGCGAGCAGCGGGGGGACGTGGCCCGCCGACACGAAGCGCAGCCGGCCGAGGTCGGGCTCCACGACCGCGAACAGCAGCGTGGTCATCGTGTCGGTGCCCATGGCGACGTGGTAGGCGTTCATCCGCCGCGCGAGCGCCGCGGGGCTGTGGCCCTCGATCGCGTACGCCCGCGCCACGCTGCGCAGCTCGCCCATCCGGGCGGCCGCCGCGACGCCGCGGCCGGCGACGTCCCCGACGACGATGCCCAGCCGGCCGCCGGGAAGGGCGAGCGCGTCGTACCAGTCGCCGCCGATCGACGTCCCCTGCGAGCCGGAGGCGAAGTAGGCGCTGATCCCGACACCCGCCACCTCGGGGAGGGCGTCGGGCAGCAGGTCGCGCTGGAGGGTCGCGGCGATGAGCCGCTCGCGGTCGTGCAGCGCGGCGCGCTCGACGACGAGCTCGACGCGCTCGGCGACGTGCCCGAGCACCGCGTCCTGCCCGGGGTCCGCCTCGCCGTCGTCCGTCACCGCGAGCGCACCGAGGACGCGGTCCTCCACCCGCAGCGCGCGGGCGCCGTGCCCGGCCGGCAGGCCGTCCGGGGTCCCGCCGGCCGCCATCGCCGCCTCGAGCAGCGCCGAATCGGCTCCCGCGCCGTGCTCGGCCGACAGCGCCACCCGGCCGTCCTCGCCGAGCACGACGACCGCCGCGCCGGCGACCGCGAGCGCGCGCACGAGCCGCCCGCAGAGCTCGGGCACGAGCTCGGCCACGGCGAGCCGGTCGAGGTCGTCCGTGATCGCGGCGACCGA
>CADCWC010000125.1 GCA_902806305.1 uncultured Thermoleophilia bacterium
CCGACCGGCAGCCTCGACGACCTGCTCGATGCTGCCCTGGAGGAAGAACGCCTGCTCCGGCACGTCGTCGTGCCTGCCGTCGAGGATCTCGTCGAAGCCGCGGATCGTGTCCTCGAGCCGCACGTACTCGCCGGCCCGACCCGTGAACACCTCGGCGACCGAGAACGGCTGGGACAGGAACCGCTGGATCTTGCGTGCGCGCTGCACCGTCAGCCGGTCCTCGTCCGAGAGCTCGTCCATGCCGAGGATGGCGATGATGTCCTGGAGGTCGCGGTAGCGCTGCAGGACGCGCTGCACCGAGGTCGCGACGCGGTAGTGGTCGTCGGACACGATGCCCGGCTGGAGGATGCGCGACGTCGAGTCGAGCGGGTCGACGGCCGGGTAGATGCCCTGCTCGGAGATCGCGCGGCTGAGCACCGTGGTGGCGTCGAGGTGCGCGAACGACGCGGCGGGCGCCGGGTCGGTCAGGTCGTCGGCCGGGACGTAGATGGCCTGCACCGACGTGACCGAGCCACGGTTGGTGGTCGTGATGCGCTCCTGGAGCTGCCCCATCTCGGTGGCCAGCGTCGGCTGGTAGCCGACGGCGCTCGGCATCCGCCCGAGCAGGGCCGACACCTCGGACCCCGCCTGCGTGAAGCGGAAGATGTTGTCGATGAAGAGCAGGACGTCCTGCCCGTCCTCGTCGCGGAAGTACTCGGCCATCGTCAGGGCCGACAGCGCCACGCGCAGACGGGCCCCGGGCGGCTCGTTCATCTGCCCGTAGACGAGCGCCGTCTTCGAGATGACCCCCGACTCCGTCATCTCGAGCCAGAGGTCGTTGCCCTCGCGCGTCCGCTCGCCGACGCCGGCGAACACCGACAGACCGCCGTGCTGCGTGGCGATGTTGTTGATGAGCTCCTGGATCAGGACGGTCTTGCCCACGCCCGCGCCGCCGAAGAGGCCGATCTTGCCGCCGCGCGTGTACGGCGCGAGGAGGTCGACGACCTTGATGCCCGTCTCGAGGATCTCGGGCGTCGGGGTCAGGTCCTCGAACAGGGGCGGCTCACGGTGGATCGGCCAGCGCTGGGCCGTCTTGAGCGCCGTGTCGTCGCCCTTGTCGATCGTGGCGCCGAGGACGTTGAAGATGCGACCGAGCGTGTCCCGGCCGACCGGCACCGTGATCGGCCCGCCGGTGTCGATCGCCTCGATGCCGCGCGCCAGGCCGTCGGTGGCGTCCATGGCCACGGCGCGGACCCGGTTGTCGCCCAGATGCTGCTGGACCTCGGCGATCAGGATGCGTCCCTCGCCACCGCCTGCGCCCTCCACGTCGGCCAGCGGGATGGCCAGCGCGCTGTAGATCTCGGGGAGGCGATCGGGGAACGCGACGTCGAGGACGACGCCCTTGATCTCGACGATCGTGCCGACGTTGCGCTCGCCGGCGCCGTTCTCGCCGCCCGTCTGCTCAGCCGCTGCCATGTGGGCGCTCGCGCTCCTTCACGCTCGGGGATCTGGGCCGCGGACTGCTCGAGGAGCTCCCGTCGGCGCGGCACGAAAGGTAGCGGATTCCGGTCGGGGTCGCGCTTCGGCACGTCACAAAGTGCCGCGCCGACCGCCCGACCGGGTCAGCCCGGAGGGGCCTCGGTGTCGGTGGGTCGCTCGGCGATCAGGGGGCCGCTCTGGGCAGGCGCCGGGCCGCCGTCGCGTCGCGACTCGGACACGAACGCGCCGACGAGGGCCACCGCGGCGAGCGCGGCGGCCACGAGCAGCGCGCGTCCGGTCTGCCGGAGACTCGGCCGCGGCCGCGCGAGCGGGCCGACGGCACGGGGGCGTTCGAGCGGGGCCTCGCGCACGGCGGCGACGAGGCTCTCGTGGCGCGCCACGACCGCCCGACAGGCGGCGCACGCCGCGAGATGCACGCGCAGCGCCTGGAGCTCGGTCTCGGCCGCCTCGCCGTCCAGGGCCGCCGTGGCGGTCAGACGCGCCACCAGACACGCCTGCGGTGGCGCGTCCGGACGTCGATGCAGGCTCTCGTCGCTCATCGTTCCCCCAACGACAGCATGCCGTAGTAGATGCCCTTCCCGCGCGCCGACCAGACGAACCCCCGGACGCGCGGGCCCACGAGCTGCAGGCGACGGCGGTTCAGCAGCGGCGCGACGGGCGCGGCGTCGCGCACCAGGTCGGCCCCCAGCGAGGCCCAGGCCGTCGCGCGGTCCTCGCCCAGCTCCTGGACGCGGGCCCGCCCGAGCGCCGTCCGCAGCGTCGTCTCGGACGTGTCCAGGCCGGAGCGCTCGAGCAGCTCGGGCAGGAACGCGCCCGCGTCCGGGACGTCCGCGGCGAGCTCGGTGAGGACGAGCGGCGCGGCCGGGACGTCCCCGGCCAGGGCCGTGAGCGCCCGGGCGCCCGGCGCGACGGCGCGCGACCGGAGCCTCAGACCGATCGCTGCGAGGCTACGCCGGAGGACGGCCACGACCGCCGCCGTCTCCGGGCGGTTCGCATGGACGAGATCCACCGTCTGCGGGAGTCGCACGCCCGAGCCGCGGGCCAGGGCCCGTGCGCGGGGCAGGTCGCCCGCGAGCGGCCACGGCTCCTCGTCGGCGGCGTCGGGCACGAGCGTTCTGGGCAGCGGATGCGACCACGCCGCGTTGACGGCCTCGCCGCCCCGCGCCGCGACCAGCGCGCGTCGGTCCAGGACCGCGTTGACGGCCTGGCGGAGGCGCACGTTGCGGAACGGCCCGGACCGGCTGTCCATGACGAGCATCTCGACGGTCGCGTCGTCGAGCACGAACCGCCGCTTGCGCAGGCCGTCGGCCGCCATCACCCGCCGGAGCGCACCCGCCGACGGCCGGCCCAGGTCCATCGAGACGTCGGCGTCGCCGCGCTCCAGGCGACGGAGCTGCTCGTCCGCCGGGACGCCGAGCTCGACCCGGATCTCGTCCACCTGGTCGACCCGGGTCTCGTCCACCCCGAGGATGCGGGCGTTGGCGTCCCACTCCGGGTTCCGGATGAGCCTCGCCGAGCGGCCGGGCTCGTGCTCGGCGACCTGGTAGGGCCCCGTGGTCAGGGGCGGCAGGTCGGCGTGCACGTCGGGCGCGTCGGCCGGGACGATGCAGAAGGGTCGGAGCGCCGTCGCGTAGGCGAAGCCCGGGTCGGGCGCCGAGAGCCGGAAGGTCACCTCGCGGCCCTCCACGCGCAGGCCGTCGAGCGTGTCCGCCGTCCCGCCCCGGAAGGCCGCGAAGCCCTCGAGGCGGCCCAGGTGCCGCTCGAGCAGCCGGTCGTCGAAGAGGTCGAGGCGCGGATCGAGCGCCCGCAGGTACGTGGCGCGCACGTCGCGGGCCGTCAGCTCGCGGCCGTCGGAGAACCGCAGCCCCTCGCGGATGCGGAAGCGCCACGTGCGCCCGTCATCGGACACGCGCGGCAGGTCGTCCGCCACGCCCGGCTGCAGGACGGCCTGCGTGTCCCGGTTCCCCGTGTCGGGGAAGTCGAGCAGGCCGTTGCAGGTCACGTGCTCGAGCGACCAGACGGCGCGCGACGACGAGGTGCCGTCGAGCCGGAGCGCCGCGGCCCGGGCGACGACGCGCAGCACGCCACCCCGCGCCGGTCGCGCCGGACGCGGCGCGGACCGTGGTTCCGGAGTGGCCACCCGGGCGTCGGCACCGTCGTCGTCCTCACCGAGGCCGCAGGCCGTGCAGGCCGTGACCAGGATCGCGGCCGACAGCGCGCCTCCCGCACGCCGCCGGCCGCGTCCTGTCCTCCCGTGCTCCACCCGACCCACACTCAGCCTCTGACGCCCGCGACGCCGCGAAGTTAGCGCCGCGGGCCGCGAGCCGACCGGCGGCGCTACGACAGCGCGTCGGCGCCCGCGACGACCTCGAGGATCTCCTGGGTGATCTCGGCCTGGCGGGCGCGGTTCATCTCCAGCGTGAGCCGGGCGATCAGGTCCTGGGCGTTGTCCGACGCGTTCCGCATCGCGGTCATCCGCGCGCCGTGCTCGGAGGCCGCCGACTCGAGCATGGCGCGGTAGACCGCCGTCTCGACCGCGCTCGGCAGCAGCGTCGAGAGCATCTCCTCGGCCGCGGGCTCGAACGTCATCAGCCCCTCGACCGCCCCTTCGCGTCGGTCGTCGTCGCCGAGCGGGAACGGCAGCAGCTCCTGTGCCACGACGGTCTGCGAGATGGCGGACTGGAACGAGTTGTAGACGAGCAGCACGCGATCGACCCGGCGCTCGCGGTAGGCCTCGACGACCCGCTCGGCCACGCCGCCCGCGTCGGTGTACTCCGGTCGGCGGGTGAAGCCCTGCCAGACGCCGTCGAGCTCGACGCCGCGGAACCGCAGCGACCCGACGCCGCGCTTGCCGACCGCGAGCCACACGACGCCCCGCCCGGCGGCCTGCTCGCCGCGCGCCTCGGCGATGGCCCGCCGCAGCACGGTCGCGTTGAACGCCCCGGCGAGGCCCCGATCGCCGGTCAGGGCCACGATCGCGGTGGTCTGCACGTCGCGCCGCTCGAGCAGCGGCTCCCGGACGCCGCGGGCCAGCCGGGCCGTCTGGCCGATCAGCTGCTCCATCGCGTCCGCGTACGGGCGCAGGTCCTCGATGCGGGCCTGCGCCCGGCGCAGGTGCGCGCCGGACACGAGCTCCATCGCCTTCGTGACCTTGCGGGTGTTGCGGACGGACGTGACCCGCCGCTTGATGTCCTGCTGGGACGACACGTCAGGCCCGGGCGCCCGCCACGGCGCGCCCGTCGCCCGCGCCGCCGGTCTCGTCCGGCACCGCCGTCTCCGGCGTCCGCTGGGCCTGCGCCGCGTCGGCTGCGTCCGGGCCGTGGTCGACCTCGACCTGGAAGCCGCCCTTGTACTCCTCGACGGCCCGCTTCAGCGCGGCTGCCGTCTCGTCGGAGAGGTCGTTCGTCTGGGTGATCGCGTCGAACACCGTGCGCTCGCTCGCCAGGTGGCGGCGGAGGCCGTCGTTGAACCGGCCGACCTCCGAGACGGGGATGTCGTCGACGTAGCCGTTCGCGGTCGACCAGATCACCGCGACCTGCTCCGGGACGGTGTAGGGGTCGTACTGCCGCTGGTTCAGCGTGGCGACGAGCCGCTGCCCGCGGGCCAGCTGGGCCTGCGTGGCGGGGTCGAGCTCGGAGCCGAACTGGGCGAAGGCCTCGAGGTCGCGGAACTGCGCGAGGTCGAGCTTCAGCCGGCCGGCCACCTTCTTCATCGCCTTGGTCTGCGCGCTCGAGCCGACGCGGGAGACGGATGCGCCGACGTTGATGGCGGGCCGCACGCCCTGGAAGAACAGGCCGGACTCCAGGAAGATCTGGCCGTCGGTGATCGAGATCACGTTCGTCGGGATGTAGGCCGAGATGTCGCCCGCCTGGGTCTCGATGATCGGCAGGGCCGTGAGCGACCCGCCGCCGAGGTCGTCGGACAGCTTCACGGCCCGCTCGAGCAGCCGCGAGTGCAGGTAGAAGACGTCGCCCGGGAACGCCTCGCGGCCCGGCGGGCGGCGGATCAGCAACGACATCTGCCGGAACGCGTCGGCCTGCCGCGTGAGGTCGTCGTAGACGACGAGCGCGTGGCGGCCCTGGTACAGGAACCACTCCGCCATGGCGCAGCCGGCGTACGGCGCGATGTACTTGATCGGCGCGGCCTCGGAGGCCGACGCGGCCACGACGATCGTGTACTCGAGGGCACCGCTCTTCTCGAGCTGCTCCACGACCTGCGCCACGGTCGACGCCTTCTGGCCGATCGCGACGTACACGCAGACCACGTCCGTGTCGCGCTGGTTGATGATCGCGTCGATGGCCACGGCGGTCCGGCCCGTCTGCCGGTCGCCGATGATGAGCTCGCGCTGCCCGCGGCCGATCGGCACCAGGGCGTCGATCGCCTTCAGGCCGGTCTGGAGCGGCTCCTTGACCGGCTGGCGGTCGACGACGCCGGGCGCCTTGAACTCGAGCGGTCGACGCTCCGTGGTGACGACCGGGCCCTTGCCGTCGATCGGGTTGCCGAGCGGGTCGATGACGCGCCCGAGCAGCCCCTCGCCGACCGGCACGGACAGGACGGACCCGGTGCGCCGTACCGTGTCGCCCTCCTTGATCAGCGACCAGGGGCCGAAGAGCACGGCGGCCACGTTCGACTCCTCGAGGTTCAGGGCGAGGCCCGTCACCCCGTGGGGGAACTCGAGCTGCTCGAGGGACACGCAGTTGTCGAGGCCGTAGACGCGGGCGATGCCGTCGCCGATCTGGATGACGGTGCCGACCTCCTCGACGTCGGCCGTCTCCTCGAAGCCCTCGATCTGGGACTTGAGGATGGAGGCGATCTCATCGGGGCGAAGCTTCACGGGGTCACCTTGGGCTGCGGTGGGTGCGGACGGTCGATGGTCAGGCGGGGAGCCGCGTCGACTGGAGGGTGCGCCTCAGCGCCTCCAGACGACGCCGGACGGAGGCGTCGACGAGCAGGTCGGCGACGCGCAGGACGACCCCGCCGAGGATGGCCGGGTCGACGATGCGCTGCAGCGTCACGGTCTGGCCGGTCGAGCGCTCGAGCTGCGCGCGGAGGCGCTCGGCCTGCGCGTCGTCGACCGCGACCGCGGTCGTGAGCTGGACGTCGAGCTTGTGGGCGGCGACGCCGTAGCGCTCGCCGAACGCCTGCTGCAGGTCCGGGATGAGGCCGAGGCGGCCGTTCTCGAGCAGCACGAGCAGCGTGCGGGTGACGAGCGGGTCCGCTCCGTCGGTCAGGCGCCGCAGGACGTTGGCCTTGCCCTCCGGCGCCACGGCCGGGTTGAACAGGACCCGCGTGAGCTCCGGCGAGGACACGAGCGCGCCGACGAGGTCGTCCAGGTCGCGGCCGACCTGCTCGAGCGTCCCCGCCTCCTGGGCGGCGGCGAACAGGGCGTCGGCGTAGACGGCGGCGGCGGGATCGCTCACGCGTCGGGCCTCATCGGCGGGGGCCCGCCTGGCTCTCGAGCCGCGAGAAGTCCACGTCGGCCAGCGCCTCGTCGATCAGCCGGCGCTGCTCGGCGTCGTCGAGCGTGCGGCCGAGGACCTTCTCGGTCGCCGTCAGCGTCAGGTCGGCGACCTCGCTCTTGATCCGGTCGAGCGACTGGCGCGTCTCGGCCTGGATCGCCTGCTGCGCCTGGGCGATGCCGCGCTCGCGCTCGGCGGCGAGCTCCTCGCTCATCCGTCGGCGGTCCTCCTCGGCGGTGCGTCGCGCCCGGTCGAGGATCCCGGCAGCCTCCTGCCGCGAGCCCGCGAGCTGGGCCTTGTACTCCTCCAGCAGGCGTCGCGCCTCGTCGCGGGCGTGCTCGGCGGCCTCCAGGTTCTCCTGCACGATCCGCCGCCGGTCCTCCAGGAGCCCCGCGATCCGGCCGAAGGCGAACTTGCGCAGGATCAGGAACACGAACGCGAACGTGATGAGCGTCCAGACCATCAGCCCGGGGTTCGGGTAGAGCAGCCCGGTGTTGTCGTTCTCGCCCTCGGTCGTGAGGAACAGCAGCGCGGCGCCGAAGGGCATCGGCTAGACCAGGACGTAGGCGAGGAACGACATGATCAGCGCGTAGAACGTGATCGCCTCGGTCAGGGCCAGGCCCAGGAACATCAGGCCGGTCAGGTCGCCGCGCAGCTCGGGCTGCCGGGCCACGCCCTCGATCGTCTTGCCGACCAGGTAGCCCACGCCGATGCCCGGCCCGATGGCGCCGAAGCCGGTGCCGAGGCCCAGGGCGAGCGCCTTCGCGCCGTTGACGACGCCTTCGTCGGTGAGTGCCATGCGTGTGTCGTTCCTCTGTTCGGGGTTGTCGTCGGTGGACGGGGCGTGCGGGACTGGAGCCTAGTGGTGGGCGGGTTCGATCGCTCCACCGATGTAGATGCCCGAGAGCAGGGCGAAGATGTAGGCCTGCAGCGACGCGATCAGCACGAACTCGAGCACGTAGAAGACGACGGCGATCGGGATCGCGATCAGGGCCACGAAGTAGTTCGCGAGCAGGATCGCGAAGCCCGCGCACAGCAGGATCAGCAGGTGCCCGGCGAGCATGTTGGCGAAGAGCCGGACGGACAGGGACACGATCCGCACGAACTGCGACAGCGTCTCCAGCACGACGAGGATCGGCTGCAGCCATCCGGGGGACGGCGGCACCCAGCTCTTGAAGTACGGCACGACGCCGTTGGCCCGGATGCCCTCGACGTGCGTGATGATCACCGTCATCAACGCGAGCGCGAGCGTGACCGAGATGCTCGACGTGGCCGCGTAGATCGACAGGCCGGGGATGCCGAACCACTTGTTGTGGGTGTCCACCGGTAGCGGGAGGAAGCTGATGATGTTCAGCACCCAGATGAACACGAACAGCGCGGCGACGTACGGGAACCAGCGCGCGTAGGCCTTCTGCGGCAGCGTCGCCCGGCCGACGTTGGTCTCGAGGAAGCTGTAGAGGATCTCGACCACGGCCTGCGACCGTCCCGGCCGGACCCGCAGCCCGCCACGCACGATCCAGAGGGTCACGAGCACGGAGATCGCGGCCGCGATCCACAGGTAGACGACGGCCTTGTTGATGCCGAGGCCGAGCGGCAGATCGACCCAGTCGTCGAGCAGGAACTCGTCGATCGGGTTGAAGCGCGGCTCGTCCTCCTCGGTGGCGCGCGCCGCCGCGGCCGCCAGCAGGGCGCCGAGCAGGAGGGCGAGCGTCAGCAGGGGCGTGCGGACACGGGACGCGGTGCGCGAGGTCATGCGGCGCCTCCGGTGGCGGCGGTGTCGCGGGCGATCAGGTGGGCCAGCGAGCGGGCCAGGATGTCGGTCGTGAACAGGGCGAGGAACGTCACGGCGGCGGTGAGCGCGACCTCCTCCGAGGCGACCCGCGTCAGCACGAAGAGCAGGGCCACGCAGATCCAGGCGCGGCTGATGAAGCCGACGCCCGTGATCCCGACGGCGGTGACCTCCATCTTCCCGCGCGCCGCCCGGTCGGTCAGCGCCGCGGCGAGCCGGTTCGCGGCGAACAGCCCGAGGCCCCAGGCGAACCCCGCGAGCGGCAGGCCGACCGCCCAGACGACGGCGAGCACGACGGGCGCCGCCACGAAGCCGAGCCACTGCACGACCGGCGGTCCGGCCTGGCGCAGGCCGCGGTAGACCGGGTACGTCATCCCGCCCTCGCGCGCCTGGGGACCTGTCGAGGAAGCACTCACCTGATGAACCTCACGTAGACGGCGTAGAAACCGAAGACCAGTCCGGCCAGGGCCCCGAGCGGGAGCAGGAGCAGCTCCTGGTCCACGAGCAGGCCGAGGACGTACCCGAGGGCGGCGCCGAGCAGGAGCGGGATGACGATGGTGAACCCGGCGGCGTACCCAGAGGCGTTGTCACGCCCCGATCCGGTCTGCCTCGTGCCGGCGATCCCCGCGCCTCCTTCGCTGCTCAGGACCCGACGGTTCCTCGACCCGGCGGGCGGCCGGACTGTAGCAGGGGCACGACTTCGTGACAACCGGACGATCGACCGACGGATGGCTCAACCGGCCTAGGCAAGCGGATCCAGGTCGCCTCGGAGGACGCGGGAACCCGGAGTTTGTAGCTGCCCGCCCGCGTCGCGGGACGACCGTTCAGCCGTCCCGCTCCGCGACGGGTCCCCGGACGGCCGCGGCGTCTCTCGCGGCCACCCGTGCGTCGACGCCCCCGGCGGCCGGCAGCGCGACGCCGACGACCAGGAAGGCGGCGGCCCGGTTGCGTTCGTCCAGGGCGGCCAGTCGTCG
>CADCWC010000126.1 GCA_902806305.1 uncultured Thermoleophilia bacterium
GTCTGGACGGAGCAGCTCCGCGCCACGACGGGCGGCGGGGTGGACGCCGTCGTCGACAGCTACGGCGGTGACACCTGGGACCGACTCTTGACGGTGCTCCGACCCGGTGGTCGACTCGTGACGTTCGGCGACACCGGCGGCGCGGAGGCGGCGATCGACATCATGCAGGTGTACTGGCACTGGCGGTCGATCCAGGGCACGACGATGGGCAGCCCGCGGGAGTACCGCGCCCTGCTCGACCATGTCGCCTCGGCGACGTGGCGCCCGGTCATCGATCGCGTCTACCCGATCGAGGAGATCGCCGCCGCCGCCGTGCGCCTGGAGGCGCCGGACCGGTACGGCAAGGTGGTCCTCCGCGTCCGCGCGGACGCCCGTCGGGGCGACGACCCGATGCGGTGATGACCGGCGATCACGCCGAGGGGGCGTCGACCGACCGGCGCGATCAGGCCGCGTGCCCCCGGACGGCGCGTCGACCGCGGGCTCCCACGCGCGGGCCGGCGCGCGGTCGTCCCAGATCCGCCACGGCGCCGTGCCGGCGGCTGCTCCGACGAGCGTCTGCTCGGCGATGCCGACGTTCAGAAAGCGGCTCGGCGGCCACGCGGGCGAGCTCGTCGAGGAGCCGACGCCGAGGTCGCGGGTGATCGCCCAGACGCGCGGGTCGTCGCGGCCGGCGGCGGTCAGCGCGAGGAAGTAAGCGTCCCTCGTGCCGCCCGCTGCCGCTCGAGCGACGGCGGGGGAGCGCTCGCGGTCGGCCGGTCGGAGCGACCCGCCGTGGCGGGTCTGGCTGGTCGATTGGCTCGGCCGGTGGCGCCGGTGCCGCGCCAAGCACACCCACGAGCGGCGCGTGGGCGACTGGCTCGCCCAGGTCTGGCCCGACGCGGCACGAGGACGGTCCGCCGCGTAGGATCGGGCCCGTGCCCGTCGAGACGCCCGTCGTCGTCCAGTGCGCCGTGACCGGCTCGGCCGATCCGGACCCGGCACGACGCCCGAACCTGCCGACGCGTCCGGCCGACATCGCAGCCGAGGCCGTGGCGGCCTGGCGCGCGGGTGCGGCGGTCCTGCACCTGCACGCCCGGGAGGCGGACGGCACGCCGACACAGGATGCCGCGGCGTTCGCGACGCTCGTGGACGCCATCCGCGCCGAGGGGTGCGACGCCGTCCTGAACCTGTCCTGCGGCACGGCGGGCGGTCGTGCCGTGCGGGACGAGCGCTACGCCTGCCTGGCGCTCGAGCCCGAGATGGGCTCGCTCGACTGCGGGACGATCAACTTCGGGGAGCGGATCTTCGAGGGCGACCTGCCGTTCCTGCGCCGGATGGCGGGCGCCTTCCGGCAGCACGGCGTGACGCCCGAGCTCGAGTGCTTCGACACCGGCCACGTCGGCCTCGCGCTCCAGCTCCGTGACGAGGGCCTGCTCGACGACCCGCTGCGCGTGCAGTTCGTGGTCGGCATCCCGGGCACCGGCGTGCCCGCCACCGTCGGGCAGGTGGAACACCTGCGCAGGCTGCTGCCGCCGGACGCGTCGTGGTCGGTCTGCGCGCCGGGGCGACGCCAGCTGCCGCTGAACGTGTACTGCCTGATCGAGGGCGGCCACGTCCGCACCGGTCTCGAGGACAACCTCCACCTGGCGGCCGGCGTGCGGGCCACGAACGCGGAGCTCGTGGCCCGCGTCGTCCGGCTTGCCGACGAGCTCGGCCGACCCGTGGCCACGCCCGCCCAGGCACGCGAGCTGCTCCGGCTCTGAGCGGAGGCTCGCCTCAGTCGACGTCGATCACCGTGATGCCGGGCGTGCTCCCGTCGCTCATCGCGGCGAGCGCCGCCCCGGCCTCTTCGAGGCCGATGCGTCGCGTAACGAGCGCGTCCGGTCGCAGGCGGCCCGTCCGGACGAGGTCGAGCAGCTCCGGGTAGGCGTGCGCGGCGAGGCCGTGGCTGCCGCGCAGCTCGAGCTCCCGCGCGACGACGAGCTCCATCGGGACGGCCGGGCGCCCGAGCGCCGGCGGCAGGAGGCCGACCTGCACGTGGCGGCCGCGGATCCGCAGGCTCTCCACCGAGGCGACGCACGTGACGTGGCTGCAGAGCGTGTCGAGCGAGACGTGCGCGCCGCCGCCGGTCACCTCGATCAGCGCCTCGGGCACGCTGGCGGCGGACCTGGCGTCGAGGGCGACCGCCGCGCCGAGGCGCTTCGCCAGCGCCAGCTTGTCCTCGGCGATGTCCACGGCGACGACGTTGGCGCCGAGCGCGTTCGCGATCATGACCGCCGCCAGGCCCACCCCGCCGCACCCGTGCACCGCGACCCACTGCCCGGCGGCGACCTGGCCCTGATCCACGACGGCCCGGAAGGACGTCACGAACCGGCAGCCCAAACTCGCGGCCGTGACGAAGGCGACGGTCTCCGGCAGCGCGACCAGGTTGAGGTCCGCCCGGTGGAGCGACACGTATTCCGCGAACGACCCCCAGTGGGTGAACCCGGGTTGGAACTGGCGGTGACACACCTGCTGGTGGCCCGCGTGGCACTCGGGGCAGGCGCCGCAGCCGCCGACGAACGGCACGGTCACGCGGTCGCCGACCTGCCATCTGGTGACGTCGC
>CADCWC010000127.1 GCA_902806305.1 uncultured Thermoleophilia bacterium
CGACGCGGGCCCGGACGAGCTGCAGATCGAGCGCCAGCGCCACGAGGTGCTGCTGTGCGCCGTCGTGCAGGTCGCGCTCGAGCCGTCGGCGAGCCGCGTCGCCCGCCTCCACGATGCGCACCCGTGAGGCGCGGAGCTCGGCCACGCGTGCCCGCAGGGCGGCCTTCAGGCGCTCGTTCGCAAGCGCCAGCGCGGCGGCGGCGGCCGCCGCCTGGACGAGCTCCGGACCCGCGTCGAGCTCCTCGTCGTGGATCAGGGCCGCCACGCGCCGGCCGTCGTGCTCGACGGCCGTCCAGGCCCGGCCGGATCCGGACTCGGGCAGCGGCACCGGCACGCCGTCCTCGTCCACGTACGCCTCCTGGTCCGGCAGCCAGTAGGCGATGGAGAGCGTCCGGTCGCCGAGGCTCTGGGCGAGCGCCTCGCGGACGGCACCGCTCGCGGGGGCAGGCGAGGAGAGCATCCCCCGCGTGAAGCCGCGAAGCATGGTCCCGAGGCCGTTCAGGACGGCCACGACGAGGATCAGCGCGGGCACGGTCAGGAGCAGGAGAACCGCGCCGGTCAGGTCGTCGAGGCGCCACGGGCCGACGTAGCGTTCCTCGTCGCCCGCGCCGAGGCCGGTCAGGCCGAGCGTCAGCAGCGCGACCGCCAGCCCGATCGGCACCGCCGCCGCGCCCGCCGCCGCGAGCGTGACCGGGAGGCGCAGCAGCAGCAGGGCGAGCGCCTTCCACGTCGCGATCGACGTCCCCTCGTCGCGGAGCCGCCGGAGCAGGGGCACCGAGGAGCGGGACCGCCGCGGCAGCGGCGGGATCCGGGCGCCGAGGAGTCGGTTGGCCAGCAACCGCTCGAGCCCCGCCGCGGACCAGGCCCCGAGCAGCACGGCGAGGAGCACGGGCAGCCCCACGAGCACGGGGGCCAGCGCCAGGCCGACCGTCAGGCCGCCGAGCGCGCACACCAGGTAGAGCAGCCCGAGCGGCACCGACACGATCAGGTAGACCATGCTGCGCGCCGCGCCCTCGAGCCGCGCGGTGAGCGGCGGGGCGGGCGGCGGCTCCGACATCGCCGGTGCGGGGGCGCCCTCCTCGGCGGCGACGCGGTCGAGCGCCGCGGGGACGAGCTCGGCGCTGCTCACGGCGTCGCCTCCACCGTGACGTCGCCCGTGGCGCTCAGCGCCTGGATCTGCCACGGCGCGTCGTCGACGGGGACGACGCCGCGCACGCGGACGCGGCCGGCGGTCGTGTCGGCGTCGACCCGGTAGCGGCCGGGGGGCACGACGGCGGTCACGTCGCCGGACGTCGTGCGCAGCTCGAGCCGCTCGGGCGAGCAGACCGTGCTGACCCGCAGGTGGCCGCTGTCCGAGGTGGCCCGGAGTGCGAACCCGCAGAAGGCGTCGACGAGGATGTCGCCGCTCTCGGTGGAGATCTCGGCCGCCCCCCGGTAGGACGTCATGCGGACGTCGCCCGCACGCTGCATGACGTGCACGGGCACGTTGTCCGGCACCGTCAGCCGGTAGTCGGCCGTGCAGTTGCCGATCACGATCTGCGGACAGCGCGACTCGATCCGGAGCACCCCGTCGACGAAGCTCCGCCGCTCACGGGGACCGTGGTCGTAGGCGGAGCGCTCCTGGCGCCGCACGGCGACGCGGAGCGGCCCGCCGCCGAGGATCTCGACGTCACCGTCGCCGACGTCGAGCTCGACCCGGGAGACGGCCTCGCGGACCGCGTAGGTCGTCGTGCGCTGCTCGAAGGTCGTGATCCACATCACTGCCATGGCGGCGACCGGCGCGGCCAGCACCAGCGTGGAGCCCGCCACCAGCCAGGCCCAGAGGGAGGGCCTCCGGCGAAGGCCGACGCCTCGTCGGTGTGTGGACGCGCCGATCCGGACCGGAGGCTCCATGCGGGGAAAACGTACCGCGCAGGACTCCCCGTGTCCCGCCGTGGAGTGCGGCGGACGGGTCGTCGGCCAGGCCGTTCAGTCGCCGGAGACGGCCACGGGGCGACGCGTCTCGTGCGCGACGTGCGGCAGCAGGCGGTCGAGCCAGCGCGGCAGCCACCAGTTCCAGTCGCCCAGGAGCCGCATCGTCGCCGGCACGAGCACGAGCCGCGTCACGGTGGCGTCGACCGCGATGGCGACGGCCAGGCCGACGCCGATCTCCTTGATGGTCGGCACGCCGGTCAGGACGAAGGCGGCGAAGACGGCGACCATGATCGCGGCCGCCGAGGTGATCACGCGGGCGCTCGAGGCGATGCCCTCGGCCACCGCCCGCTCGTTGTCGCCGTGCTGCTCGTAGCGCTCGCGGATCCGGGAGAGCAGGAACACCTCGTAGTCCATCGAGAGCCCGAAGGTGATCGCGAGGATCAGCGCCGGGTTGAGCGTGTTGATCGCCCCGAGGGAGTCGAAGCCGGTCCAGTCGAGCCAGCCCCACTGGAACACGGCCACGACCACCCCGTAGGCGGCCCCGATCGACAGCAGGTTCAGCACGACGGCCTTCAGCGGCAGGAGGACCGAGCGCAGGAGCACGAGGAGCACCACGTAGGCGAGCGCGACCACGAGCAGGATCACGCGGGTCAGGTTGATCCCGACCTCC
>CADCWC010000128.1 GCA_902806305.1 uncultured Thermoleophilia bacterium
CCAGCAGCGACCCGCGCGCGTAGGCCAGTTCACGCGGGGTCCAGAAGCCGACGGGGGAGATGGCCGCCGCCGACGCGACCGCCCGCCGGCGCGCGAGCTCGAGGGCGATCCCGCCGCCCGTGGAGACCCCGGCGACGTGCGGGCGCTCCAGCCCGAGCTCGGCGAAGAAGCGCTCGAGCCGCGTCGCGTAGCCCGGCACCGTGGCCGGCGTCCCGTCGGGCGCGGCGCGCCCCCCGTGTCCCGGCAGGTCGACCGCCCCGACGTCGAAGCGCTCGGCCAGGGCCGGCAGGATCGGGTCCCAGACCGTCCCGCGCCCACCGATGCCGTGGATCAGGACGAGCGGCGGACCGCCGCCCCGGCGGTGGTGGACGAGCGCCACGGCGGCGAAGGTATCCCGGCGGGCCCGCGTCCGGTCGCGATCCGGCGCGGTCCCCGATCGCGGCCACGCTGGACGCGAAACGCGGCCACTGTGGTACGCAACACGCGTACCATGGCGGCATGGCCGCCGGCAACCCGTTCGACTACCAGCGCCCGCTCACGCGGCCCGCGGGCCTCATCGACCGCCGGGATGAGCTCGACGCCCTCCAGCGCGCCGCTGCCGACGAGGTGGCCGTCCGCCTGGCCTCGCCGCGGCGCTTCGGGAAGACGTCGCTGCTCCACGCCCACCTCGACGCGATGCGCGAGGCCGGGCACCGGACCTCCTACGTCGACTTCGACCGCGTCGGGACCGTCGCGGACGTCGCCGACCGCCTGGTCGACGGACTCCGGCAGCTACCCGTCGATCCCGAGCGGCGGATCGAGCGCCGACTGAGCCGCCTCGGCGTCTCCATCGGCACCACGGGACTGACCGTGCAGGTCGCGCCGCGCCGTCCGGGCCGGTCGCTCGACGCCGACGAGGCCCGCGGCGTCATCCGCGACCTGCTCGCCCTGCCCGGCGAGCTCGGGGCCGACGGGACCCTCACGGTGGTCGCCATGGACGAATTCCAGGATCTGCTCACCGCCGACGACCGCCTCGACGGCGTGTTCCGCTCGGTCATCCAGCACCAGCGGTCCGTCGCGTACGTGTTCGCCGGCAGCTCGGCCTCGCTGATGCGCGAGCTGTTCAGCCACCGCGAGCGGCCGTTCTACGGGCAGGCCCGGCCCCTGGAGCTCCCGCCGCTTCCCGAGGACGAGACGTTCCTCCACGTCCGCGACCGCCTGCCGGCACATCCCCAGCGCGATGCCGCCGCCGCGCAGATCGTCCAGTTCGCCGCCGGCCATCCCCAGCGCACCATGCTCCTGGCCCATCACCTGTTCGACCGGCTCGAGGCCCCTGCGGCGGGCGAGGAGGCGGCGCGCGAGGCACTCGACGCCGCCTTGCGCGAGCTCGACGACTCCTACATCTCGCTGTGGACGGGGATGGGCCGCGCCGAGCGCGCCGCGGTGGTGGCCCTGGCCGACGGGCTGTCGCCGACCTCCCGGGGCGTCGCCCAGGACCACGGCACCGCCCGGTCCTCGATGCAGCGGGCCGTGGAGCGCCTCGAAGCCGACGGCCAGCTCGTGTTCCGCCACGGGACGCGGCTCGAGCTGCTCGACCCGCTCTTCGCGGAGTGGCTGCGCCGCCGCTGACCCTTGCGCTATACGGTCCGGCGCACGTATCGTTGTCCACTTCGGACGGGCCTCCTGCCGGTTCGGACAAGGAGACCCACCGCATGGCCATCACCCAGTCCTCCGCCGGCACGCTCCAGGAGCAGGCCCGCCGGCACCTGTGGATGCACTTCTCGCGCATGGGCGCGTACGGGCCCGAGGCCGAGATCCCGATCATCGTGCGCGGCGAGGGCTGCCACGTCTGGGACGAGCACGGCAACCGCTACTTCGACGGCCTCAGCGCGCTGTTCTGCGTGAACATCGGCCACGGGCGCCACGACGTCGCCCAGGCCGGCGCCGACCAGGCCCGCGAGCTCGGCTTCTTCACGAACTGGTCCTACGCGCACCCGCGGGCGATCGAGCTGGCCACGCGCCTGGCCGGGCTCGCGCCCGGCGACCTCAACCGCGTCTTCTTCACGAGCGGCGGCGGCGAGTCGGTCGAGTCGGCGATCAAGCTCGTGCGCCAGTACCACAAGCTCACGGGCAACCCCACCAAGACGAAGATCATCGCCCGCGAGACGGCCTACCACGGGACGACCATGGGGGCCCTGGCCGCCACGGGCATCACCGGCCTGCGCCAGCCGTTCGAGCCGTTCATGCCGGGCGGCTGCCACGTGCCGAACACGAACCTCTACCGCCTGGAGCCCGGCTACGGCGCGGAGAACCTCGCCGAGGCGATCGCGAAACGGATCGACTTCGAGGGCCCGGAGACGGTGGCCGCGGTCATCCTCGAGCCCGTGCAGAACGCGGGCGGCTGCTTCACGCCGCCCGAGGGCTACTTCCAGCGCGTGCGCGAGATCTGCGACGAGCGCGGGGTGCTGCTCATCTCCGACGAGGTCATCTGCGCGTTCGGCCGCCTCGGCGAGTGGTTCGGGGCCCAGCGCTACGACTACCTGCCCGACATCATCACGACGGCCAAGGGCCTGACCTCCTCCTACGCGCCGATGGG
>CADCWC010000129.1 GCA_902806305.1 uncultured Thermoleophilia bacterium
TCGGGGCCATGACCGTCGGCGCGCTGCTGACCTGGAGGCTCGCGCTGCACGACCGGCCCGCCCTGCGCGGCGTGGAACGGCCGACGGACGCCGACGTCGCGATCCCGGCCTGAGGGTCGGCGTCCCACCGCGGCCCGCGGCGTGTCGTTGGGGCATGCTCCGCTGCCATGGCACAGGCGGACATCGGCGTGTTCGGCGGATCGGGGTTCACGCGCTTCCTGGACGACGTCGAGGAGGTCGCCGTGGAGACGCCGTACGGCCCGCCGTCGGACCGCTTCTCGATCGGCGAGGTCGGCGGGCGCCGGGTCGCCTTCCTGCCGCGACACGGGCGTCACCACACCCTCCCGCCGCACCGCATCCCCTACCGGGCCAACCTCTGGGCCATGCGGGCGCTCGGCGTGCGCCGCATCCTCGGACCATGCGCGGCGGGCTCGCTCGACCCGGCCGTGCCGCCCGGCTCGTTCGTCGTCTGCGACCAGTTCGTCGACCGCACCCGCGGTCGCGACGACACGTACTACGACGGTCCCGAGGTCACGCACGTCGCGGCGGCCGACCCGTACTGTCCGGACCTGCGGCGCCGCGTGGTGGCCACCGGGCGCGCGCTCGGGATCGACGTGCGCGACGGCGGCACCGTCGTCGTGGTCAACGGTCCCCGGTTCTCGACGCGCGCGGAGTCGGCGTGGTTCCGCGCCCAGGGCTGGCAGGTGGTCAACATGACGGCGTACCCGGAGGCGTGGCTCGCCCGCGAGCTGGCGCTCTGCTACGCGAACGTGGCCCTGATCACGGACTACGACGTGGGCGTCGAGGGGGCGGACGGCGTCTCGGCGGTCGACGCCGTCGACACGTTCCGGCGCCACGACGAGCGGCTGCGCGATCTGCTCTCCGCGGTCATCCCCACGCTGGGCCCGCAGCCGGCCGACGACCCCTGCGCCGCCGCGCTCGACGACGCCCGGTTCTGACGCCGCCGACGGCGGTGCGACCCCCGACGCCGTCCGAGTCGCGACCGAGAAGTTCCGCGTTTCGTCAGATGGCGGCAAACGGTGGCCGGTACAGTGGCTCCAGATGGGTGACGACACCACGGGGAGTCCGACCGTCCTCGTGGTCGACGACGAGCCGATCGTCCGCGAGGTGGTGGTGAGCTACCTCCGCCGCGACGGGTACCGGACGCTCGAGGCGGCCGACGGGCGGCGGGCGCAGGAGCTGATCGAACAGGCGTCCCCGAGCCTCGTCGTGCTCGACCTCCTGCTGCCCGGGATGGACGGCCTCAGCCTGGCCCGTTGGATCCGGGCCCGGTCGGACGTGCCCTTGATCATGCTCACGGCGCGCGGCGAGGAGGCAGACCGGATCGTGGGGCTCGAGCTGGGCGCCGACGACTACGTCACGAAGCCGTTCTCGCCGCGCGAGCTCTCCGTCCGGGTCCGGGCGGTCCTCCGGCGGGCGGCGCAGGGCACGCCCGCCCACGAGAGCCTGCGCTTCGGCGACGTCGAGCTGCAGGCCGCCACCCGCGACGTGCGCAAGGACGGCCGCGAGCTGCACCTGACCGCGAAGGAGTTCGACCTTCTCTGGTTCCTCGCGAGCCACCCGCGCCAGGTCTTCTCGCGGGACCAGCTGATGGAGCACGTGTGGGGCTACTCCGCCGCGTTCGACACCGGCACGGTGACGGTCCACGTGCGACGGCTGCGCGGCAAGGTCGAGGACGACCCGTCGTCGCCCGTGCACCTGCAGACCGTGTGGGGCGTCGGCTACCGCCTCGCGACGTGATCGACGTCGCGCTCGTCACCGGCCTCGCCACGCTCGTCTGCGGACTGCTCGGCGCGCTCCTCCTGCCGCGGCTGCCGACGCTCCGCCTCCAGATCGTGGCGCTCGCCGTGGCCGCCACGCTGCTGCCGATGGCGGCCGTGACGGTCGGCATGGGCAGTGCCGACCCCACCTTCACGGCAGTCACGGTGGCCGCGTCCGGCGCGGCGCTCGTCGGGGCGCTGATCCTGGGCCAGGTCGTGATGCGCTCGATCGAGCGGCTCCGTCGCGCGTCCGTCGTGCTCGCCTCCGGCGACCTGGGGGCCCGCGCACCCGAGGACGGGCCCGAGGAGATCGCCGAGCTTGGCGTGGCGATCAACCGCATGGCGGCCGACCTCGACGAGGCCTCGGACGCGCGTCGCCGCCTGATCGCCTGGGCGAGCCACGATCTCCGCACGCCGCTCGCCAACATGCAGGCGATGCTGGAGGCGCTCGAGGACGGGCTCGGCGACCAGGAACGCTACATCCCGGCGTTGCGCGAGCAGGTGCGGACGCTCGACAGCCTGGTGGACGACCTGTTCGAGTTGGCCCGGATCGACGCGGGCCGGCTGACCCTCGAGCTCGAGGAGGCGGATCTGGGCGGGCTGGCGGTCGGCTGCCTGCGAGGCTTCGAAGCCGAGGCCAAGGCCCGACGCGTCCGACTGGAGGCCGAGGTGGCGGCATCGCTGCCGCCGGTCCGCTGCGCGCCGGACAAGGTCGAGCGCGTGCTGCTCAACCTCGTCACGAACGCGCTCCGGCACACCCCCGGCGACGGTGCGGTGGCGGTCCGGCTCGCCCCCGCACCGAACGAGATCCGTGTGTCGGTGGAGGACAGCGGCGAGGGCATCCCGTCCGAGTCGCTCGAGCGGGCCTTCGAGCCCTTCTGGCGCGGTGACCCGTCGCGCTCCGCGCCCGGGTCGGGCCTCGGCCTCGCGGTCGCCCGCGGGCTGATCCAGGCGCACGGGGGCCGCGTCTGGCTCGAGCGGCGGCCGGAGGGCGGCACGCGGGTGACGTTCACGCTGCCGCTCGTCACCGCCGACAAGGCGCGCTGACCGATCGCCGCAGGTCCTGATCGGCGGGCGCGCACCGCGGCTCGTCGCGGCGCCCTGGACGCGCGACGGCCCGGGACGCATGGCGTCCCGGGCCGTCCGATCGTCCGGTCGTCCCCGAGGGGACGGGTGGGCCTAGAAGCCCTTGATGAACTTCGTCCCGCGGACCGCCGCGAGGACGTCGGCAGCCTTGATCGGCTTGTCGAACGCGACGGGTGCGGGCGGGTTGCCCAGCATGTGGCGGACCCACGCGGCGTGGCGCGCCTCGACGGAGTGGATCGCGACGGCTGCGCTGAGCAGGGCGTTGTCCTTGACGGCCGGCGCCGCGCCGGCGTACGCGCCGACGCCCGTGTCCTCCAGGACCTGCGCGGTGGCCAGGAACTGGTCCTGGTCCTCCGTCGTGCCCTGGAAGTTGAAGCGGGGCTTCTTGACGGCGGCCGAGCCGAGCACGCCGCGGATGGCGTTGACGTGCGCCTGCTCGTGCTGGTAGAGGACCCGCCCCATCGTCTTGGCCGGCCCCGAGAGGGCGCCGACGGTGACGGCGGAGTAGTAGAACGACGACTCGAGGAACTCGAGTACGAGGGCGAAGTTGAGGATCGCCACGTCGCCCTTGGTGGCGGCGCGAGCGGGCGTGGCGAGCGCGCCGAGAACGGCACCGCCGCCGACGAGGCCGCCGGTGGCGAGGACGCTCTTGCGGAGGAACGACGCGCGGGTGTCGCCCGCGACGTTGTCCATCGCCTCCTGCAACGCGCCGTCGCGGTCGATCTGCTCGAGAGTGAGCTCGGTCATATGGTGGGTGCTCCTGAGGGTGAGGTGAGGAAGGAGGAGGACTGGATGCCCTAGCCCTTGATGAAGCCGGTCGCCTTGACCGCGGCCAGGATCTCCTCCATCGACTTCGCCTGGTCGAAGGCGATCGGCGCCGGGCGCTTGAACACGATGTCGCGGACCCAGGCGGCATGCCGGGCCTCGACCGAGACGATCGAGGCGGCGACCGCGAGGACCGGCTTCGTCACGCGCGCGGCCTGCCCGTTGTACGCCGAGACGCCGGTGTCCTCGAGGACGATCGCGGTGGCCAGGAACGTGGCCTGGTCGCGCACGGCGTTGCCGAAGTCGAACGTCGGCTTCTTGACCTTCTTGTCACCCAGGACCTTCTCGAGCGCGGCGACGTGGTCGCGCTCGTGGGAGCCGACGACCTTCGCGAACTCCCGCGCCTCACCCATGAGGAAGTTGTTCCGCTCGGCGACGGTGTAGAACTCGGCCTCGAGGTACTCGAGGGTGAGCGCGAAGTTCAGGACCTCGACGTCCTGCTCCGGCCCGACCGCGCCGAAGGCCCTGCCGGGGAGCGCCGCGAGGAGCGCGCCGCCGCCCGCGAAGGCACCGCCCGCGATCGCAGCGCGACGCATGAACGTGCCACGGGTCTGGCCCTCGGCGAACCCGCCGAACGGTGCGTCGAGCACCTGGGCGCTGGCTCGGTCCGTCATAGAAGCTCCCTCTGTTCGCATGTCCCGGAACCCCTTGTCCCGAGCCGTCTGGATACCCCCTTTACGCAAGGGTGAAGCATTTAGTTCAATCGGGTTAAAAGACGTCAACGCGACAGCCGGGCGCGGACCCGCGCCGAGACCGTCCGCCCGTCGGCGCGTCCGCCGCTCCGCTCCATCACCAGGCGGATCACGGCCCCCAGGTCCCGCGCCGACGAGGCCCCGGTCTCGACGATCGCCGCGTCGACGAGCGACTCGAGCTCCGCCGGGTCGAGCTCCTCCGGCAGGTACGACTCGATCAGGGCCGCCTCGGCCTCCTCGACGAGCGCCTGGTCCTCGCGCCCGCCCTCGCGGTAGCTCGCCGCCGCCTCCGCGCGGCGCTTGCGCTCGCGGCGGAGCACGGCCTGGGCCTCCGCCTCGGGCAGCTCGCCGCCCGCGTCCTTCGCGGCGCCCTGGAGGGCGGCGAGCAGCGTGCCGAGGGCGCCGACCCGCGTGCTGTCACGGGCGAGCCGCGCGGCTCGCAGGTCGGCCTGAAGCCGTTCGATCATGGTCCGGTCCTCCCGGGAGACGTGGGCAGCGGATGCCACCGTGGCAGACCCGGCGGTCGGTCAGAGGGCGCCGAGCCGGTCGAGCGTCAGGGTCGCGGCGGCGATGGCGGCCGTCTCCGTGCGGAGCACGACCTCGCCGAGCGTGACGATCGGCACGCCGGCGGCGCGGGCGGCGGCGTGCTCGTCGGCGCTGAAGCCCGACTCGGGCCCGACCAGCAGCAGCACGGGGCGGCCCGCCTGCGCCAGCGCGGCGTCGAGGCGGGCGTCCGGCTGCTCGTGGGAGAGCAGCACGGCGCCCGGCCGGCGAAGGGCCTCAGCGAGCGTCACGGCAGGCAGGATCCCCGGGATGCGGGGCCGCTTGGCCTGGCCCGCGGCGGCGGCGGCGATCCGGTGCCAGCGGTCCGTGCGCGCGTCGCGGCGCATCCCCGCCGTCTCGAGCGGCCCGATCTGCTCCACCCCGAGCTCGACCAGCTTCTCGACGGCCGTGTCGGCCCGCGAACCGGTCAGGGCGAGCCGGACGCAGAGCTCCGGCGCGGGCGGCGGCTCGGCGATCAGCTCCTCGAGGAGCACGCGACCCGCGCCCGCGACCCGGGCCCCGAACACCCGCCCCGCGGCGTCGGCGACCTCGACGCGTTCGCCGACCCGGAGGCGCAGGACCCGCTCGAGGCGTCGCGCGTCGGCGGGCGTGACCGTCCGCTCCTGCCCGGTCGCACCCGGCAGCTCGTCGGGCAGGAAGACGCGGAAGACATGGGTCACCGCGCGCCGGGGTCGCGGTGGAGGAGGAGCGCCTGCCAGCCGTCCTCCACGTGCCGGTCGGCGACACGCCAGCCGGCGGGCGCGAAGGTCTCCCGCTCGAGGAGCCCCGAGGCGAGCACCGTGTCGGGCAGGCCGTCGCGCTCGAAGAGCGGTGCCAGGAGGTCGAGCTGCAGGTTCGCGAGCGCGACCGCTGCCGGAGGCAGGGGCTCGGCCAGCACGTCGAGCCGCAGGGCTCGGACCGCGACGCCGTTGACGGCCGCGTTCGCCCGCGTCGCCTCGACGGCCGCCTTCTCGACGTCGACGCCCGTGACGGGGGCGAAGCCGAGCCGGGCGGCGAGGATCGAGAGCACCCCCGACCCGCAGCCGAGGTCGAGCAGCGGCCCGCCGGGCGGCACGTCCACGAGCAGCGTGGCCGCCGCTCGCGTCGAGCCGTGCGCGCCCGTGCCGAAGGCCTGGCCCGGGTCGATCACGATCGGGTCCGACCCGGCGTCCGGCTCGAGCCACGGCGGTCCGACCCAGAAGCGCCCGATCCGCACGGGACGATGGAACGCGCGCCAGCCGTCGCGCCAGCCGGGCGCCACGGGGCTCGCGGTCCCCACCACCCCGGCCGGCCAGAGCGGCTCCTCGCCGGCGGGCAGGAAGCCCGAGAGCCGGACGCGATCACCGACGCGCTCCTCCTCGAGGCCGTCCGGGAAGACGTCGAGCAGTCGGGCGAGCGCGAGCTCGGCGTCGCCGCTCGGCACCTCGACGGCGTGCCGGACCAGCGCCGGCTCGCCCGACGACCCGCCCGGCGGGTCAGCCACCGTCGCGGGCCCGTCGGAACCGGCCCAGGAAGCCCTCCGACTCCTCGCGGAAGTTCCGTTCGGCGAGCGACTGGTCGAGCCGCTCGACGAGCTTCTTCTGGTCGCCCGAGAGGTTCCGGGGCACGACCACGTTGACCAGGATCCGCAGGTTCCCGCGCCGACCGCCGCGCAGCGCGGGCACGCCGCGTCCGCGGAGCACCCGCACCTCGCCCGGTTGCGTCCCGGCGCGGAAGTCGAGCTCGGCGTCCCCGTCCAACGTCGGCACCGTGACCGTCGCGCCGAGTGCGGCCTGCGTCATCGTGAGGTCGACGGCGGTGACGAGATCCGTGCCCTCGCGACGGAAGCGGGCGTCCTCCTCGACCAGGATCTGCACGTAGAGGTCGCCCGGCGGCCCCCCGTTCTGACCCGCGTGCCCCTGGCCCGTGATCCGCACGCGTTGGCCGTGGTCGACGCCCGCCGGGATCGTCACGCCGAGCGAGCGCCGCTCGGGTCGCCGGCCCGCGCCGCGACAGACCTTGCACGGGTCCTCGATCAGGACGCCACGGCCCGCGCAGGTCGGGCACGGGCCCGTCCGCACCATCTGCCCGAGCATCGTGCGCTGCACCTGCTGCACCGACCCCGAGCCGCCACAGGTCCCGCAGCGATCGGGCTGCGACGGCGGTTCGGCGCCCGAGGCGCCGCAGTGGTCGCAGGGCGCCACGATCTCGATCTCGATGTCGCGGCGCACCCCGAAGGCGGCCTCCGCGAGCGTGATCTGCACCTCGGCGCCCGCGTCGGCACCCGCCATGGCCCCGGAGCGTGAACCGCCGCCGCCGAACGCCTCGTCGCCGAACAGCATCGAGAAGAGGTCGCCGAGGTTCGTCGCCCCGGCGGGCCGCTCCGAGGTCGCCGCACGCCCGCCGAGCCCGGCGTGCCCGTAGCGGTCGTAGAGGGCGCGGCTCTCGTCGCTCGAGAGCACCTCGTACGCCTCCGCCACCTCGCGGAAGCGCTCGTTCGCCGCGGGGTCGTCCGCGTTGACGTCCGGGTGCAGCCGCCGCGCGAGGCCCCGGAACGCCTTCTTGATGTCGGCCTCGCTCGCGCCGCGGGCCACGCCGAGCACCTCGTAGTAGTCACGCCTCGTCGCCATCTCCGACCTCGCACTGTAGATGCCCTGCCCGGCGCCGGGACCGGACGCCGTCGCCGGGCCGAGGCGGGCGCGCGGGGCCGGACGGGCCTCGTCACGGACGTCGTCCCGGGGCCTCCGGCGTGGCGCCGCGATACGATCCGGGGTTCGCCCTCGTCATGGCCGTCCGCCCCGTCACCCCCACCGCCGTCCAGTTCCTGCCTCCCGGCCACGCCGTGGAGGTCGCGGGCCACGTCCTCCCGGACGGCATGGTCTGGGTCGGGCCGAGCCCCGAGCCGGGCTCGAACGGCGAGCCGTCGACGATCGACGAGTCGCTGCCGGTCGCGACCGTCGTCTCGCGCCGCGACGACGAGTCGATGTGGCCTGCGGGCGGCTACGCCGAGATGCGCTCCGGCTGCCGCGCGGCCTACCTCCGCTGGCTCGCGGACGGCAGGCGCAACCCGCGGATCGACGTGGCGTACGTGCTGCTCTTCCTGGGCGGCCTCGAGCGACGGCTGCTCGTCGATCCGGGCGACGCCACCGAGCGCGAGCGGCTGATGTCCGAGGTGCGACGCCTGACCGGCATCTACGGGCGGAACCCCGTCATCCGCAGGCACGCCACCGAGCTCGCCCGCGCCGTGCCGCTCCGCTTCCGGGAGGGCCGTGTCTCGGACGGACCACCCCCGCCCGTGGAGGAGGGCGCGCCGCTGCCGGACGACCTCCGCATCGGCCTGGCCGAGCTCGCCCGCGACGGTCGCCCCCTCCCGGCCGACTGGGCGCTCAACTGGCTGCGCGCCCATCCCGAGTCCCGGCTCCGCACCCCCGCCCGGCGCGCCCCGGCCGAGTTCGACGAGCTGTTCCGGCGCCGGTACACGGCGACCTTCGGCGACGGCATGCTGCTGTCGCCGATCAAGACCCGCCTCGACGTGGACTACCGGCCCGTCAACGCGTCACTCGGTCCGTCCGTCTCGCTGATCGACCCGGAGCTGTCCGAGATCGCCCCGCTCCTCGCGCCCGTCGGCCGGCTGCGCGCGCTCGCCGACGACGTGGCCCGCGAGCTCGACCCCTACAGCCGCTGGCTCGGGCGGAACCCCGACGGCGCGGGAAGCCCCGCCGCGCGCGCCCTCCTGCCCGCCGCGCTCACGGCCGAGCAGCCCGGCCCGCGGACCGAGGATCTCTACCGGCACCTGGACGCCGCGCTCGACGGGTCCGAGGTCGGCAGCTGGCCGACGGGGGAGCTCGTCGGGCGCTGGAACCCGGCCGCCGACGGCCGCATCTCCCGCGACGAGACGCGCCTGCTGGCCGAGACGCTCGCCCTGGGCGGCTACGGCCTCGAGCCCGACGTCCGCTTCGGCGGCCCGGCGCCGTCGCCCGAAGGCGTCGTGGTCGTCTTCCGGCTCCGCCACGGCGCCGTGGTGGACGCGACGGACCGCTATCTCGCCGCCGCGCTGACGCTGCAGCTCGCCGCCGCCGTCACCGGCTCGGCGGGGCGCGTGACCGCCGCCGAGGAGCGGCTCCTCGAGCAGCACCTCGAGGACGCCCTCGACCTGACGGACGCCGAACGGGAGCGCCTCCGCGCCCACCTGCGCTGGGTCGTCGACTCGGAGCCCGGGCTGGGCGGCGTCCGCGGGCGGATCCGCCGCCTGCCCCGCGAGGACCGGGCCGCCGTCGGCCGCTTCCTCGTCGGCGTCGCGGCCACCGACGGTCGCGTCGAGCCGGCCGAGGTGGCGACGCTGACCAAGATCTTCCGGCTGCTCGGGCTGCAGCCCGAGACGGTCTACCGCCAGCTGCACGGCCTGATCACGGGTGACCCCTCGACCGCGCCCGATCGGGCCGCCGCGTGGCGGCCCGGTGGCGCGGTGCGTCCGCGACCCGAGGTGCCGGCCGAGCCGGAGCCGCTCGTCCTCGACCGCGGGCGGATCGAGCGCACGCTCCGGGAGACGCACGCCGTCTCGGCCCTCCTGTCGTCGATCTTCGCCGAGGAGGAGGGCGTCGCTTCCGGCGCGACGGGCGCCGCGGCGGGGAACGGCGGGGCGCCGGGCGCCGTGGACGACGTCACGCTGCCCGCGGGCCTCGACGCCCCGCACGCCGCGCTGCTCCGCTCCCTGGTCGGTCGGACCGTCGTCCCGCGGACCGAGTTCGACCGGGCC
>CADCWC010000130.1 GCA_902806305.1 uncultured Thermoleophilia bacterium
CGCTGCCCGACGAGGCGCAGTGCGAGATCCGCGGCCGCGACCTCGTCACCGGCCTGCCGAAGACGGTCGTGCTGTCCTCGCAGGAGGTCCGCGTGGCGCTCGAGGAGCCGCTCAACCAGATCGTCGACGCCATCAAGTCGACCCTCGACAAGACGCCGCCCGAGCTCGCGTCGGACATCATGGACCGCGGGATCATGCTCGCGGGCGGCGGCGCGCTCCTGCACCGCCTGGACGAGCGGGTCCGGCACGAGACGGAGATGCCGGTCCACACCGCCGAGTCGCCGCTGACCTGCGTGGCGGTCGGGTCGGGCAAGTCGCTCGAGGAGTTCGACGTGCTGCACCGCTCGGCCCGCTACGCCCGCAGCGGCCAGAACGGCCGCCGCCGCAGCTATCGCTGAGCGCCGGAAGGGCCTATCGCGGAGCGCGGACCGGCCGTACGATCGCGGCGGGGCGACCGCCCCGCCGCCGAGGACGTGTCGGCGAAGTCCTTTCGCCGGAGGTGCGTATGAGCCAGGACCTGACCGACGTCCGCCGACCGTCGAGCGCCACGGCGCCGGACGCCGGGTCACCTCCCGCCGTCCTCGCCGGCTGGTGGCGACGGCTCGGTGCCTACGTCGTCGACGCGGCCGTGTTCATCGTCGTCGTCGGGGCGGCCTACCTGCTCGGCGGCGCGATCTTCGGCGAGGACGCCGACGGCGAGATGTCCGGCGGCGCGGTGTTGCTGGTCATGCTGGCCTACCTCGGGATGCTGCTCGTCTACGCGCCGCTGCTGATGGGCCGCGTGGGCGGACGCAACGGTCAGACGCTCGGCAAGCAGGCGCTCGGGATCCGCGTCGTGCGCGAGACCGGCGAGCCGATGTCGTACGGCAGCGGCTTCGTGCGGGAGATCCTCGTCAAGCAGCTCCTCGGAGGCATCACGGCCGGCGTCTTCACGGTCGTCTCGTGCCTCTGGCCGCTCTGGGATCGGCGCAATCAGGCCCTCCACGACAAGATGTGCGGCACGCTCGTCGTGCGCGTCGGTTCCTAGGAGCCGGTCACCAACGCATCATCGTCGCCGGGCGTGTCGGGAGCCTCGCACCGTGCGGTCGCGTGACCGTCGGCAGGGTGGTTTCCTGTCAAGCATGCGGACGCGAGCGGCGCGGCTCCGGGGGCGCTCGGAGGCGACCGATGTTCTCCGCGACCGGCTCCCGAATCCCGCCGCCGGGGGAGTGGTGACACCGGCTGGTCGGGGCACGATCGCTCCATGCCCTGGATCTGGATCGCGCTCCTCCTTCTGTGCCTGCTCCCGCTCGTCGTGCCGCAGCGTGTGCGGCGACCCGTCCGCGTCATGAGCGCCGCGGACGTGGTCGCCTCGCTCGCGCCGCGGGCCCCGGCCGGAGACTGACGTTCACCACCACTCCTGCATGACCATGCAGGAATCGGTATAGTCATGCAGCACCGTGGCTGCCACCTCCACCGAGACGTACGCCGTCGGCATCGCGGGCGCCTCCGGGTACGCGGGCCAGGAGCTGGCCCGCCTGCTGGCCGGCCACCCGCACCTCCGCACCGCGACGCTCCAGGCCCGCTCCGACGGCTTCGAGCCGCTCGACGTCGACCGGCTCGCGGCCGCCGACGTCGTCTTCCTGACGCTGCCGCACGGGGCGTCGCGCCCGTTCGGTGAGGCCCTCGTGGCGGCCGGCACGCCGGTCGTCGACCTCGGCTCCGACTTCCGCGTCGACGGCTGGACGTACGGCCTGCCCGAGCTGCACCGCGCGGCGGTCGCGGGCGCCACCGCGGTGGCGAACCCCGGCTGCTACGCCACGGCCGCCACCCTCGCGCTGGCCCCGCTCGCCGAGCGCGACCTGATCGACGGACCGGCCGTCGTGGACGGCAAGTCCGGCGTCACCGGCGCGGGCCGCGCGCCCTCGGAGAAGACGCACCTCCCCGAGCTGCACGGCGGCGTGACGCCGTACAGCGTGACGGGACATCGGCACATCGCCGAGATCGAGCAGTCCCTCGGGCGTCTGGCCGGGACCCCCGTGGCCGTGACGTTCACGCCGCACCTGCTGCCGACGAGCCGAGGGCTCCTGGTCACGGCCTACGTCCGGCTGCGGACGCCGCTCGGCCAGGACGCGCTCGACGACCTCTACCGGGCCCGGTACGGGGACGAGCCGTTCATCGCCCTCGGCGGCCACCCGGCACCGCAGCGGCTGGCGGGGTCGAACGTGTGCGCCGTCGCCGCCTGGAGCGACGAGCGCACCGGCACGGCCATCGTCTGCGCCGCGCTCGACAACCTCGTGAAGGGCGCCGCCGGCCAGGCCGTGCAGAACGCGAACCTGATGCTCGGCCTGCCCGAGACCGCGGGGCTGCCGCAGACGGGGCTCTGGCCGTGACGGCCGGGGCGACGTGGGCCCGTGGCTTCCGGGCCGCGGGCGTGGCGGCGGGCATCAAGGCGTCGGGCCGACCCGACGTGGCGCTCGTGCTGAGCGACCAGCCGGCCACCGCGGCCGGGGTGTTCACGCGCAGCCGGGCGGCCGCGCCGCCGGTGCAGACGGCGCGGGCCGCGCTCCGGGAGTCCGGCGGGCAGGC
>CADCWC010000131.1 GCA_902806305.1 uncultured Thermoleophilia bacterium
CGTGCACCCAGCCCTCGTCGCCGTCGACCCGCCCGATCCCGTAGGCGAACAGCACCATGAGCACGGCCGAGGGGAGCGTGAAGCCGACGAACGCCGCCAGGCCCCCGAGGCCGCCGGCCCGCCGCAGCCCGATCGCCACGCCGAGCTGGCTCGAGGCGGGGCCGGGGAGGAACTGGCAGAGCGCCGTCAGCTCGCCGAAGACGTCGTCGTCGAGCCAGCGGCGGCGCCGGACGTACTCCTCGCGGAAGTAGCCGATGTGCGCCGTCGGTCCGCCGAAGGACGTCAGGCCGAGGCGGGTCGCGACCGCCAGGACCTCGAGCGGCGTTCCTCCCGCCGTCCCGCGCGGCGAGGCGGCCGTGCTGGCGGCGGGTTCCGTCACGGCGCCCGAAGTCTTCCCGATCATCCGTCCTGCGCCGGACGGTATCCTCGGCTCGCGATGCGCGCTCCCGTCGACGTGGGCCACTGAGGCGTGCCGCGCCTCGACGTCGCCGTCCACGAGCGCGGTCTGGCCCCGTCCCGGGCGCGCGCCCAGGCGCTGATCATGGCGGGGCGGGTGCGCGTCGACGGCGTGGCGGTCACGAAGGCGGGCGTGGCCGTCCGCGACCACCAGCGGATCGACGTCGAGGCCGACGCCCGCTTCGTCTCGCGGGGCGGCGAGAAGCTCGCCGTGGCGCTCGATCACCTCGGCTGGGACGTGGCCGGCGCCGAGGCGCTCGACGTCGGCGCCTCCACGGGCGGGTTCACGGACTGCCTCCTGCAGCGCGGTGCCGCCCACGTCGTGGCGCTCGACGTGGGTCGAGGGCAGCTGCACGAGTCGCTGCGCGTCGATCCGCGCGTGACGAGCCTCGAGCGCGTGAACGTGCGGGATCTGCGGCCCGGCGACCTGCCCTACGCGCCCGACCTGCTCGTGGCCGACGTCTCCTTCATCTCGCTGCGGCTCGTGCTCGGGCCCGCCATCGCCGTGCTGCGCCCGGGCTGGCGCGCCGTCGTGCTCGTGAAGCCCCAGTTCGAGGCGGGGCGCACCGAGGTCGGGCGGGGTGGCGTGGTGCACGCGCCGGAGGTCCGCGCAGCCGCCGTCCGCGACGTGGCCCGCTACGCTCTCGACCTCGGCGCGACGCCGCTCGAGGCCGTCGACTCCGAGCATCCCGGCCCGGCGGGCAACCGCGAGTACCTGCTCGCGTTGGCCGCCCCCGACCACCCCGTGGCCCGTGACCGACCTGACGCCGACCCCGACCTCATCGCCCGCCGCGCCGTCGCAGGCCGGGACGGACCTCTCCCGGACGGCTGACGGCCGCCCGCAGATCCGTCGTTGCGCCGTCGTCACGCACGGCCTGGTGGCCCGGACCCGCGAGGCGATCCGCGTGGTGCGACGGGTGCTCGAGGCGCACGGGGTCGAGATGGTGCTGCCGGAGGAGGAGTTCCGGAAGCACCCGGAGACCGCGGTGGGGGCGACGGCCTGGGACGAGGCCGCCGGGGCCGTCGACCTCGCGCTCGTGCTCGGCGGCGACGGCACCACCCTGCGGGCGCTGCACCGCTTCCTGCCGTTCGGCGTCCCCGTCATCGGGGTCAACTACGGGCGCGTCGGCTTCCTGACGTCGATCGGCGCGGACGAGATCGACTCGCGGCTGCCCGAGGTGCTGCACGGCCGATTCGACCGCGTCAGCCTGCCGACGATCGAGCTCGTGCTGTTCGGGCAGCGGCATCTGGCCGTGAACGACGTGCTCGTCACCGGCGGGGTCCAGGGCCGCATGGCCGTGCTCGAGTGGGAGGTCAACGGGGAGCGCATGGGCGAGCGCGGCTGCGACGGGATCGTCATCGCCACGCCCTCGGGCTCGACGGGCTACAACCTCTCGGCCGGCGGCGCCGTGCTCTCCTGGGGCGTCGACGCCATGATCGTCACCTTCGTGGCGCCGCACGCGCTCGACTCGCGACCCCTCGTGCTCGCCCACGGCCACGTCGTCCGCGTGCGCTCGCGCTCGCAGGGCTTCCGCTCCCGCGTGGTCGTCGACGGGCACGTCGTCGGCGAGCTCGACGAGGGGGAGGGCGTCGAGGTGCGGATGGCCGCGGAGTACGCGCCGCTCGCGGTCCTCCAGGATCGGCCGTTCCTGGCCCGCTACCGCGACACCTTCAGCCGTTAGCTCCGGATGCTCGAGCGCCTGACCGTCTCGAACCTGGTCCTGATCCGCGAGGCCGACCTGGAGCTCGGGCCGGGGCTGACCGTGGTCACGGGCGAGACCGGAGCGGGCAAGACGATCCTGCTCGGCGCGCTCGGCCTGATCCTGGGCGCGCGGGCGGACGGCGCGGTGGTCGGACCGGCGGCCGCCGAGGCCTACGTCGAGGCGACGTTCGCGGTCGAGCCGGACGACCTCGCCGACGAGGCCTTCGAGGGCGTCCGCGAGGTGCTGCCCGACGACGAGGACGCGCTCGTGCTGGCGCGCCGGGTGACCGCCGCGGGCCGCGGCCGCGCGCTCGCCGCAGGCCGGGCGACCACGCGGGAGGCGCTCGAGCGGGCGGGCGAGCGCCTGGTGGGCGTCGTCTCGCAGCACGAGGCCCGGGCCC
>CADCWC010000132.1 GCA_902806305.1 uncultured Thermoleophilia bacterium
AGCCGCGGCAGCGCGGAGCGCACCGCCTGCGACCCCCGACCTGCGGTCGTGGGAGGCCGCGCAGCGGCCGGAGCGCAGGCAGACCCCCGGCCAAGAGGCGTGGGCGGCCGGGACGCCCCGAGGACGTACCGGGGCCCACGACCGAAGGTCGGGGGTGAGCGAACGGTGGATCCAGGCTCAGTGCGGCCCGCGGCGCGCCTCCATGGCGGCCACCAGGGCGAGGAGCGCGATGACCGTCACGATCAGGATGATCATGATCAGCGTGACCTCGTCGTCGTGCGCCTCCTCGGCGGCGAGCGCGACGGCCGGCACGGTGACGAGGGCCAGCAGGGCGACGAGCGTGGTGCGGATCACGGGCGGCATCCTGGTCCGAGGGGCGGGACGTGCGCGTCGCGGATCGTATCGAATGGGCGCCGCTGTCGGTTCGAGCCGAGCATGCCGGAAGATCTACAACCTAGGGTATACTGACGTGGTCAGGCCGTCGAAAGAAGGAGCCCTGTGGCGTCCATCGTTGCACCGGAAGTGGGAGAGGTCGTCGTCTTCGGCTCCGAGGGCTTCGCCCGGGTCGAGGGGCTCGACGAGCAGGAAGTTCTCGGGCGGGCGACCACGTTGCTGAAGCTCTACGTCTTCGACTCGTCGATGACGGTGTCCGTCCCGCTGCAGCGGGCGCGCGAGCGCGGCCTCAGGCCCGTCGCCACGCACGACGAGGCCGAGGCCGTCCTCGAGGCGCTCGCCACCGGACGCTGGACGTCGATCCCCTGGAACCGCGACGGGCGGCTCGTGAAGGAGCGCTACGCGGTCGGGGACCTCGAGTCGGTCGTCGACGTCATCGGCTCGATCGTCGAGATCGCGGCCACGAAGCGGCTGAACGACGCGCAGCGCACGCTCCACGAGCGCGCGCGCCGGTCGCTGGCGCGGGAGATCGCGACGGCGCTCGATCTCGATCAGGCCGTGGCCGAGTCGCGCATCGACGAGGCCGTCGAGCCCCGCCTCGAGGCGTAGTCGCGTGGCGCGTCCGGCGGCCATCCCCTGGACCGGACGAGAGGACGCCGACCGCCTGCTGGCCGAGGACCCGTTCGCGCTGCTCGTCGGGTTCGTGCTCGACCAGCAGGTGACGGTCCAGCACGCCTTCACGGGCCCCTTCGTGCTGCGCGAGCGGCTCGGCCACCTCGATCCCTCCGAGGTCGCCTCGATGAACCCGGCGGAGTTCGAGCAGGTCGTCAGCGAGCGCCCGGCGCTCCACCGGTTCCCGGGCGCCATGGCCAAGCGCATCCAGGCGTTGGCGGGCGTCGTGCACGAGCGCTACGACGGCCAGGCGGCGCGCCTCTGGGAGGAGGCTGCCGACGGCGCGGACCTGGTGCGGCGCCTGCGCGAGCTGCCCGGCTTCGGACCGCTGAAGGCGGGCTCGATGGCCACGCTGCTGCACCGTCGCTACGACCTCGCGCTCGACGGTCTGGCGGAGCTGCTCCCCGAGGGACCGAACCTCGGCCAGGTCGACTCGGCCGAGGCGCTCGCCGCCTACCAGGCCGACAAGCGGGCGCAGAAGCGGGCCGCCCGCGAGGCCCGGACGCCGACGCCCTGACGGCGTCCGCGGACGTCGGCCGATACGCTTCGCGGGTCACCCCCGCCCCGAGGACTCCCGTGCGCCGACTCCTGCCGCTGTTCGCCCTGCTGCTCGCCCTGCTCGTCACCGCCTGTGGCGGTGAGGACGACGCCACGACACCGGCCGCCGGCACGGGCGCCGGCGACGCGACCACCGCGGCGACGACCGGCGGCGACGCGACGACGACCGCGGAGGCGACCACCGAGTCGACGGCGACGGACACCGCGTCGACCGCGGCCGGGCCGACCTTCGAGACGATGAACGAGGGCGTGCTGACGGTGGGCATCGACCTCCCGAACCCGACCTACTTCAAGGGCTCGGACGTCGACGACCCGCAGGGCGGCTTCGAGGTGGAGCTCGTCGACGAGGTCGCGCGACGCCTCGGCATCCCGGAGGTGGACTGGGTGCTCTTCCCCTTCAACGGCCTCGTGGCCGGCGCGCCGTGCCCGTGCGACTTCTCGGTCGGCGGCGTGTCGATCTTCCCGGACCGGCAGGAGGTCGTCGACTTCAGCGCCCCCTACTACACCGTCAACCAGGCGGTCCTGGTCCGGAAGGGCACCGCGGTGCCCGACGCGGCGGCGGCCAAGGCGCTCCAGTTCGGGTCCCAGAAGGACTCGTCGGGCCTCTACTACCTCGAGACGACGCTGAAGCCCACCAAGAAGCCGCGGGTCTACCCGAGCACCACGGCCGCCCTGCTCGCCCTCTCGGCCGGCCAGGTCGAGGCCGTCATCCTCGACGCGAACATCGTCGCCGACGAGGCGGCCAAGAAGCCGAACCTCGAGGTCGTCGGCCAGTTCGAGACCGAGGAGCAGATCGGCGCGGTGCTGCGCAAGGGGTCGCCGAACACCGCCGTCCTCTCGGAGGTCATCGAGGGGATGCG
Source organism: uncultured Thermoleophilia bacterium (assembly GCA_902806305.1). Classification (GTDB taxonomy): domain Bacteria; phylum Actinomycetota; class Thermoleophilia; order Gaiellales; family F1-60-MAGs149; genus CADCWC01. The sequence goes on from CADCWC010000132.1 coordinate 2,484, forward strand.
GAGTGACGGCTTCCTCGATCAGCTCGTGGCCGAGCACTTCACGGCGCAGGCCGAAGTGCCCGTGCTGAAGTAGCGACGCGGGTCGCACGTGGGCGAGGTCGCCGACAACTTCTTCAACGGCTACCACCTCGAGGAGAGCTTCCCCCAGATCCTCGAGGGCTTCCTGATCAACATCCGGATGATGCTGGTCGCCGAGGTGGCGGTGCTGCTCTGGGCGCTCGTCCTGGTGCTGATGCGCGTCGCGCCCGGGCGGGGCGGCCTGCCGCTCCGGATCCTGGCCGTCGCCTACATCGACTTCTTCCGCGGCATCCCGCTGATCCTGGTGTTCTTCTTCGTCTGCTTCGGGCTGCCGATCGCGGGCGTGCCGGGGTTCCGGGACCAGTCGCTCTTCACGCTGTCGGTGATCAGCCTGACGCTCGTCTACGCCGCCTACGTGGCCGAGGTCTACCGCTCGGGCATCGACGGCGTGCACCCGAGCCAGGCCGCCGCGTCGCGGTCGCTCGGCCTGTCCTATCGCCAGACGATGCGGTTCGTGGTGCTGCCGCAGGCCGTCCGCCGCGTCGTGCCCCCGCTCCTGAACGACTTCGTCGGGCTGCAGAAGGACACCGCGCTCGCGGCCACGGTCGGCATCATCGAGGGGGCGAACGCCGCCCAGATCTACGCCGGCAACACGCTCAACGTCTCCTCCTACGTGGGCGTGGCCCTCTGCTTCATCGTCATCACCATCCCGCTGGCGCGGCTCGTCGACTACCTGCTGGTCCGCGACAACCGCCGCCTCCGCGCCGCGATGGGCTGATGGCCGCCGACGACGCGTACCTGCGGCTCGAGGGCGTCGAGAAGCGCTTCGGGCCCGCGCACGTGCTGCGCGGCATCGACCTCGAGGTGCGCGAGCACGAGGTGGTCGCCCTGATCGGCGCCTCCGGCTCGGGCAAGTCGACCCTGCTGCGCTGCGTCAACCTGCTGGAGCCCGTCAGCGCCGGGCGGATCGCCCTCGGCGGCGCGGAGATCACCCGCCGCGGCGCGCCGCTCGACGCCGTGCGCCGGGAGGTCGGCATCGTCTTCCAGAGCTTCAACCTGTTCCCGCACCTGACCGTGCTGCGGAACGTGACGCTCGCCCCGCGGGAGGTGCTCGGCCTCTCCCGACGCGAGGCCGAGGAGCGGGCCCGCGAGCTGCTCGAACGCATCGGGCTGTGGGAGAAGCGCGACGCCTACCCGGACCGCCTCTCCGGCGGCCAGCAGCAGCGGGCGGCCATCGCCCGCGCGCTCGCCATGCAGCCGCGGCTGATGCTCCTCGACGAGGTGACGAGCGCGCTCGACCCGGAGCTCGTCGGCGACGTCCTCGACCTGGTGCGCGAGCTCGCCCGGGGCGGCATGACGATGCTCCTCGCCACGCACGAGATGGGCTTCGCCCGCGAGGTCGCCGACCGGGTGTGCTTCCTCGACGCAGGCCGGATCCTGGAGGAGGGCCCGCCCGCGCGCATCTTCGGGGAGCCGCGGGAGGCGCGGACGCAGGCGTTCCTGCGGCGGGTCATCGCGGCCGGGCGGCTGTAGGGGCCCGTCGACCTCGGTGCCCGGATCGTCACGGGGTCTCGGCGAAGCGCGCGGCGCGCGCCACCCGGCCGGTCCACCGCCTGACCCCGGGGAGATCGCCGGCCCGCTCCGCTCGCGCGAGCTGCGCGCGGCAGGCGCCGACCATGGCCGCGTGGCGGTCGGCCCACGGCGGGCGGCTCCCGGAGTGCGAGAACAGCGCGTCGAGCCGGCCGACGGCCGTCGGGTGGTGCGCCCGCACGATCCACTCCGCCCAGGCCAGGTCCTCGACCGGGTCGCCGCGATGGACGAGCTCCCAGTCGAGCAGCGCGACCGGCACACCGCCGTCGTCGTCGAGGAGCAGGTTCTGCGGGCCGAAGTCGCCGTGGACGACCACCGGCCCGACACCTGGCACCCCGGGTAGGTCGTCCGGCGGCACGTCCTGCAGCACTCCCAGCAGCCTGCCGCAGGCCGCGAGGACGGCGGCGGCACGGCCCTCGTCGACGAGCTCCTGCCCGTGGCGGCCTGCGACCCACGCGAGCCGCAGACACGGCGGGTCGACGGTCGAACCGACGACGGGCGGCACGGGCAGCCGGCCTGCGAGCGACTCCAGCGCGCCCTGCTCGAGCCGGAGGCGCCCGACGGCATCCTCGCCGACGTACCGCTTCGTCACGACATCGCCGTCGCGCCTCGTCTCGTTCGTGTAGCCGTGCGGCAGACGCATCCGGGCACGGTAGGCGGGGGCGGCCGGAGCCGCACCGGACACGGGCTTCAGCGGGCACCTCCGGCTGCCGATAGCGGCCTCGTGACTCGTGCAGCGACCCCGTCCTGGACCGGTGTGCTCGAGCGCCTCGCGGCGGCCTGTGCCGCGGAGCCGTCGCTCGACGTCGTCCCCCGGCTCGTCGGCTCGGCGGCGGAGGAGCTCGCGCCGGGCACGACGGCAGCCGTCTACCTGCGCTGCCCCGGGACCGGCGCGTGGCAGCGCCAGGGCGACCCGACCATCGACGGCGGCGGCCTCGACCGGAGCGTCGCCGAGGCGCGGGACGGACTCGACGAGGCCGAGAACCTGCTCGTGGGGCGCGACGGCGGCTGGCACCTGCCCCTCACGGACGGCGGGCGTCCGTTCGGCATCCTCTCGCTCGTCGCGGGCGGCCGGAGCGGCATCGGGGCGCCGCTCGTCGTGCCGCTGCGCGCCCTCGCCGACCTGGCCGCAGAGGTCCTGCGCGGCCTTCTCGCCGACGCCGGTCCCGCCGAGACGGCACGTCGCGAGGCCGCCTGGTCGCTCCTCGCCGGTCGACTGCGTGGCGCGAGCGGCGACGCGCCGCTCGACGCCCTCGGCGAGGCGCTCCGCCTCGCGCTGCCCGACGCCCAGGTCACCATCGTGGCCGAGCGGCGCGGTGACGCCTTCCCGCCGATCGCCGCGCGGGCGGTCGAGGAGGGCGGCGTGGTGGTGCAGCTGCCGAACACGACCAAGGTCCTCGAGCCGGACCTGCGCCAAGCCGCGGCCCTGCCCGTCCCCGACGTCGAGGGACACACGGGGACGGTGGCCGTGCTCGACCTGCCCGTCCGCGGGCGGGTGTACCGGGACGTGGACCTCACGGCGGTGGCGCGCCTGGCCGACCTGGCCGGATCGGCGCTGCCGCACGTGGACGCGCCGGCCGCCGACGACGCGATCGACGCCGCCACGGGCCTCCCCGCCCCGAGCGCGCTCGCCGAGCCGCTGGCCGCCGCGCTGAGCGCCGGGACCGACGTCGCCGTCATCGTCCTCGCCCTCGACGACACCACCGCCGACGACGCCACCGCATCCGCCATCGGTGACGTGCTCCGCGGCGTGGTGGCGAGCGACGGCGTCGTGGCGTGCCGCCCCGGCCCCGCCCGCTACGCGGTCCTGACCGCGGGCCGCAGCGAGCAGCAGGTCGGCTTCCTGGCCGCCCGCCTCCGGGTCACGCTTCGCCACCGCCTCGCAGGCGAGTGCTCGACGACGGCCTGCGCCGGGCTCGCCTTCGGGCCGCGTCACGGACGGACGGTCGACCAGCTCCTGGCCGCCGCGGAGCACGCCGCCGCCACGGCGCGTCTCAAGGGCCCGGACCGGGACGCCGTGGCTGACGAGCGCAGCGCGGCCGTGACGGGGGCCGCCGGAGCCGTCGACGATGCCGAGCGCCTCACGATGCTGCGGATCCTGGCTCGCATCGTCGACGAGGCGCACTTCGGAGCCACGCCGCGGTCCGTCGCCGTGTCCCGGCGCGCGGAGCGGCTCGCGGCGACCGTGGGGCTGCCACAGGCGGACGTCGAGGCCGTGGCCCTGGCGGGCGAGTTCCACGCCATCGGACGGACGCTCGTCCCGCGGGCCCTGTTCGCCGGCGGGACGCCGAACGCGAGCTCGATCAACATCATCCGCGGCAGCGTCGTCCTCGGCGGGCGACTGATCGGTGCCGTCGGATCGGCGGCCGCGGCCGAGGCGGTCGCCGCCATGCACGAGCGGTGGGACGGTCGCGGCGTCCCCGCGAGCCTCCAGGGCAAGCAGATCCCCACGCTCGGACGGGTCCTGGCCGTGGCGGCGGGCTTCGAGGCCGCGTTGGCCGAGGTCGGCCGCGGCGCCGCCGGCGAACCCGAGGCGCTCGTCCATGTCCAGGGCGAGGCCGGACGCGCGTACGAGCCCGTGCTCGTCGCGGCGTTGGCCCGGAGCCTCACGGCGGGCGCCGGACGCCACGCCGCCTGACGCATCCCGGTTCCGGCGCCGCCACCGCGGGTACGACCGGCCGCATGGCCCGGACGACGATCTTCATCCACGCCGCGCCCGAGGCGGTCTTCGACACCCTCGCCCGACCAGGGACCTACGCGCAAGCCGCCGCGGGCCGGGACGCCGCCGAGGTGGGCGGCTCGTGGCCCGAGCCGGGCAGCAGCGTGGGCGTCGACCGCGGGCTGCCGCCGGCCCGCATCCGCGACACCGTCGCGGTGGAGCAGGCCGTTCGACCGACGCGGCTGGTCCTCGACGGTGGGATCCCCGGGCTGCGCGCGTCGATCGACGTGCAGCTCGAGCAGCGCTTCGGGGCCACCCTCGTCGTGCTGACGGAGCGCCCCCGGGACGGCGGGCTGGCACGCGTCCCGCGGCCGGTGCTCGACGTCGCGCTGCGGGCGCACAACCGGCGCGTGCTGAGCCGGCTCCGACGCCTCGCCGAGGCCCGTAGCCGGCCCGGCTGACCCGTCAGAGCTGCCAGTCGCCGCCCGCGATCAGCGGCACGCGCGCGCCCGCCGCCGTGACCGCCGTGACCTCGAGCTCCTCGCTCCCGATCATGACGTCGACGTGGATCGCCGAGGCGTTGACCGCGCGCTCGCCCTCCGCGTCCGGGTGCCGCGCGACATCGAAGCCACGTCCGAATGCGATGTGGCTCGCCGCGTTCTCGTCGAGCAGCGTCGTGTCGTACACCCGCCCCGTCTGCCCGATCCGCGAGCCGCGGTCGAGGAGCGCCACCTCGCCGAGGCGTCCCGCCCCCTCGTCGCGGGCGAAGTAGTCCTCGAGGAAGAGCCGGTCCGTCGGCCGGTGGGCACCGATCCGGAGCAGGCGCCCGTCCCGGAACTCGCCCTCGATGCCGTCGATCCGGCGCCCCTCGAGGCTGAGCGGCCGTGAGCAGCGGAACGTCCCCTGCGTCCGGGCCGGGTCCGGAGAGGTGAAGACCTCCTCCGTCGGCAGGTTCGCGCAGTAGGTCTGGCCGAACGCGTTCGTCTGCTCGGCCGAGCCCCACACCGTCCCCGCCGGGAACGCCAGGTCGAGGGCCGTCCCCGGACCGCGCAGCTCGAGGCCGCGGACGTCGAGCGCCGTCAGCCGTGCCGCGCGCTCGGCCAGCACCGCGACGTGCCGGTCCCAGGCGGTCGTGCCGGTGCCTTCGTCGAGGCGGGCGAAGTGCAGCAGGTCCTCGGCCAGCAGGCGCTCTGCCTCGGCGCCCGCCTCGGGGAACACGAGCGCCGCCCAGGCGGGCGTCGGCCAGGCCACGACGCAGAAGCGGGCCGTCCCCTGGCCGACCGCCTCGAGGTAGGGGCGCACGCCGACCAGCGTGCGACTCCGCTCGAGGGCCGCCCGGCGCGGGTCGACGTCGGCGAGGACGTCGGGATCGCCCTCGCCGTTGATCGTCACGACGGCGGCCCGCTCGTCGATCAGGTGGCGCATGCGCTGGTCGTGCCACGCCGGCGTCTCGCTGAGGCTGTTCTCCGGCGCGCCCTCGATGCGCGCCCGCTTGACCCGTGGGTCGGTCGTGACGACGTCGACGTAGCGGGCGCCGACGCGGTAGCCGGCCTCGACCAGAGCCACCATCAGCTCCCGGTGCTCGGGCTGCCCGTGCACGGCGAGCAGCTCGCCCGGCCCGAGGCGGAGGCAGCCCACGACGATGGCGTCGGCGTAGCGGCGCAGCTCACGGGCGGTCATCGGGCCGGTCGGGCCGGCGGCGCGGGCGGTCTCTGTCATGGCGACACGGTATCGGGCGCCGGGAGCAGGCTCGTCCAGAGGTGCTGCGCGGCGTAGGCCCGCCACGGGCGCCACGCCTCGGCCCGGGCGGCCAGCGCGCGCGGGTCGCCGGGTCGGCCCAGCCGCTCGAGCGCCGCACGGACAGTGGCCTCGTCGAGGTCGAGAACGGGATCGCGGTTGGTGGCCTGGTTGCACGCCAGGCGGGCGCTGTTGCGAGTGAGGGGGTACTGGTCGGGCGTCGTGCGCGCCTTCTCGATGAGGCAGCCGAGCACGCGTACCTCGGCGGGCGAGAGGTCGCGGCGGATCATCCGCAACCTCGGCAGGCCATTGCGGCACACGGGGTCACCCGCCGAACGCTAGAGCTTCGGGGAGGTCCGCCCTCTTGCCCCATCCTGTGAATCATGGTTCACTTCTTCACGTCTTGGCCTACCGCGCCACCGAGAAGACCGAGGCCCGTAAGATCGCAGCGCGCGAGCGGATAGCGGGCGCCGCGCTCGACCAGGTGTCCGAGGGCGGGTATGCCTCGGCCGGCGTGCAGGCGGTGGCCGATCGCGCGGACGTGGCCGTGGGAACCGTCTATCGCCACTTTCCCTCGAAGGCCGACCTGTTCGCCGAGGTCTTCCGGCGCGCCGCCCAGCGCGAGCTCGACGTGGTCAAGGAGGTCACAGAGGCGGACGGCCGTGGCGCCCGCGAGCGCTGCGCCGCAGGGGTCGAGGCGTTCTGCCGCCGCGCGCTCGCCGGCCCGGTGCTGGGCTACGCGCAGATCGCAGAGCCGGTGGACCCCGCCGTCGAGAGCGAGCGTCTGCGGCTCCGGCGCGGGTACCGCGACCTCTTCGTGGCCGCCCTGGAGGACGGCGTGCAGAGCGGCGAGCTCGAGCCACATGACTCTCAGACCGTGGCCGCGGCGCTGGTGGGCGCGCTGGGTGAGGCGCTCGTGGGCCCGCTCTCGCGCCGCGAGTGCCAGAGCGAGGCGCTGGTGGCCACGCTCGTCCAGTTCTGCGAGAACGCCCTGACCAAGCGAGTGACGGCCTAGGCTCCATGGCGGTGTCCGAGCAGACGCACGAGGTCTCCAACCAGGCGCCGCCGATCGCGCCGTACAACGTCTTCGACTGCGACACGCCGGTGGCGGAGGCGCTCGAG
>CADCWC010000133.1 GCA_902806305.1 uncultured Thermoleophilia bacterium
GCGCCTTCTACGTCGGACTTGCGGCGAGCGCGGACGCCGGTCCGCTCGCCGCCGTGACCGCGTCCCGCGCCGTCGCCGTGCTCGTCCTGGCGGGCGCCGTCGTGGTCACGCGGCCGGCGCTGCCGCGGGGCCGGGCGGCGTACGGCGCGCTCGTCGTCATCGGGTTGATCGACGTCGCCGGGAACACGCTCTTCACGGTCGGGACGGAGGTCGGCGTGCTGGCCGTCGTGGCCGCCACCGCCGCGCTCTACCCGCTGGTCTCGGTCCTCTTCGCGCGCACCGTGCTCGGTGAGCGGCTGTCGCGGGCGCAGGCGGCCGGCGTGACGATCGTCCTCGTCGGGCTCTCGCTGGTCGCGGCCGGCTGAGGGCCGTCCGCCGACGTCGTCGATCCGCCGGGCCGAGTGCGGCCGATCGTCGTCGCGATCGGCCATCGTCCCCGCGTGTCGCTGCGCATCCTCGTCGTCTCGACCATGCGGCCGACGCCCGCGGCGCCCCAGTTCGGGATCTTCGTGGCGCGCCAGGCGGAGGCGCTCGTCCGGCTCGGCGCCCAGGTCACCTCGGTCGGCGCCGAGCGTGGCCCGCGTGGGGTCCTGCGCACACCGTCCCGCTACGCGCGGCTCGCGGGTCGGGCGGTCGCGGCCGCGCGACGGACGCGGCCCGAGGTCGTCGTCGGGCACTTCCTCGTCCCCGGCGGCGAGGTCGCCCGCCTCGCGGCGCGTGCGGCTCGCGCTCCGTACGTCCTCGTCGCGCACGGTCAGGACGTGACCAACGCCGAGACGTCAGGACCGCTGCGGCGGCTCACGCAGCGGGCGCTGGACGGGGCCGACGCGCTCGTCGTCGTCGCTCCGTCGCTGGAGGACCGCCTCCGGGCCGTCGTCCGCGTCGGCTGCCCCGTGGCGGTGATCGACGTCGGCGTCGACCGGCGGATCTTCCACCCGGGTGACCGCGACGTGGCGGCGCACGCCCTCGGGCCGGAGCCCGACCGGCCGCTCGTCGTGCAGGTCGGCAACCTGATCGACCGGAAGAACCCCGTGCGGCTCGCCGAGGCGGTCGCGCTTCTCCGCGAACGCCGTGGCGCAGGAGAGCTGTGGATCGCCGGCGACGGGCCGCTCGCCGGACGGCTCGCCGAGGCGTCGCACGTGCGCCTCCTCGGCGCCGTCGCGCCCGACGACATTCCCCGTGTCCTGCGGGCCGCCGACTGCGCCGCGCTCGTCGCGCTCCGCGAGGGGTACGGCCTCGGGGCGATCGAGGCGGTCGCCTGCGGCGTCCCGACCGTCGTCTCGGCCGGCATCCCGGTGGCCGCGGACCTGCCCGTGGAGGCCGCCGTGGCCGTCGAACCGGAGTCGGTCGTCGCGATCGCCGACGGACTGGAACGGGCCCTCGGTCTCCCGCGCAACGCGCCGGCGGGCCAGGCCGTGGCCGACGAGCACGCGTTGGACCGGCAGGCGGATCGCCTGCTCGAGGTGCTCGCGCGCGTGGTGGAGGACCGCGCCGGCCGCTGACGACGCGGGCGTGGGTGGTCCGTGCTCCTGCCGCTCTCGTCAGACGGCCGCCGGCGTCAGGCCGAACCCGGCGTCGTAGAGCGCCTTGACCTCCTCGACCTCGTCGGCGGTCAGATCCGGCGTGTCCGAGGCGGCCGCGAACTCGAGCAGTTGCTCCTCGCCGTAGATGTTCGGGAGCGTCGTCGTCACGACGGGGTCGGCGAGCAGCCAGCGCAGCGCCGCCTGGCCGAGGGTGCGCTCGCCGGACGCGGTCAGGAACTCGAGCCGCTCGATCTTCTGCAACCCCTCGGTCAGCCAGGCCTGGGTGCGATGGCGTCGGTGGTCGTCGGCCGAGAAGACCGTGTCCTTCGTGTACCGGCCCTCGAGCATCCCCGAGGAGTGGGGGACCCGCACCATCACCCCGGTCCCGCGCCGGCGGGCGGCCTCGAGGAGCTCGCGCCCCGGCTGCTGCTCGAGGGCGTTGTGGATGATCTGCAGCGTGCCGAGGCGCCGGTGCTCGAGCGCCCAGAGCCCCTCGTCACGCCAGCCGATGGCCGGGCCGAGCGCGGCGCCGTACGTGCGGATCTTCCCCTCGCGCACGAAGTCGTCGAGCAGCGCGAACAGCTCGTCCGACCGCAGGGGGTCGAGCCGGGGGTTGTGGAGCTGGTAGACGTCGATCGTCTCGCGGCCGAGCCGCTGGAGGCTCTGCTCGAGCGCGAAGCGGACGAAGCCCGGTGTCCAGTCGTGCGGTCGCTCGCTGTGCCCCTTCCGGTCCCACGGCGAGTAGATGTCGTAGCCGAACTTGGTGCCGACGACCACGTCGTCACGGTCGCCGAAGGCGTCGGCCAACAGCCGCTCCCCGCGGCCCTCGCCGTAGGTGTCCGCCGTGTCGAAGAACGTGATGCCGAGCTCGTTCGCGCGACGCAGCAGGGCGACGGCGTCCTCGTCCGAGTGCGTGCCCCACCAGCCGGTGGCGAGCGTCCACACGCCGAAGCCGACCTCGGAGGCCGTGATCCCGGTGGTGCCGAACGAGCGGTAACGCATGGGGGTGCTCCTTCTAGGGCGTCCGGGGCG
>CADCWC010000134.1 GCA_902806305.1 uncultured Thermoleophilia bacterium
GGCAGGGCCCGGTCGGACGCACCGGCGTCCACGCTCCACCCGTCCCGAGTAGCGGCGCTAGGACTCGAACCTAGGACACGCGGATTATGATTCCGCTGCTCTAACCAACTGAGCTACGCCGCCAGAGCGTCCATCGTATCGCATGGACGGCCGCTGCCCCGGCCCCGCCGGCGGAGGCGACCGGGCGCGCCGGGCTCCGGCGGTCCGTCGCGGCCGCGCCTACCCGTCGGGCGGATCGGCGGAGCCGCCGAGCGGGCCTGTCAGCTGAAGGTGCAGCACGGCACCGAGGGTCTCGAGCGTCTCGTCGGCCGTCATCCCGACGACCGCGTCGATCTCGACCACCCAGCGCGTCATCACGTGGCCGAACAGCGCGGCGCTGACCAGGCCGGCCCGAAGCTCCGGGCGGTCCACGCCGAGGCGGTGCACGAGGGGACCGACCAGCTCGCCGGTGATCAGCCCGCGCAGCGTGGCCGCCGCGTCACGGTCGGCGGCCGCGGCCCGGACACGCCCCAGGAACACGTTGCGGGCCTGGGGATCGTCGAGCGCGCCCAGCACGAAGGCGGCCAGCCGCCGACCGATCGTCGCGCGGTCACCCGCCACCAGCCGCTCGACGGCCTCGGCCACGTCGAACGGCATCCGCATGACGTCGACGAACAGCTGCTGCTTCGAGCCGTAGAAGTACAGGACGAGGGCAGGGTTGACGCCGGCGGTCGCGGCGATCGCGCGGACGGTCGTGCCGTCGTAGCCCGACTGCCCGAAGTGCTCGCGCGCCGCGGCGGCGATCGCCTCGCGCGTGCCGCTGTCGCCCGGGCGGCGACCGCCGCGGGCCGCTCGTCTCGGCGGCGTTGACATTCCTCGGGCAATTCTATACGCTCGTTTAACTAATCGACCGTTTAAAAGGAGCGCCGACGCGGTCGCCGCCGACGACGCTCCCCGAGCCGGAGGCCGCCATGCTTCGCCTGCCACTCGCCATCGGGATCGTCGCCACGCCGTTCGTCCTGGCGGTCCCGGTGGTCGGCCCACTCGTGTTCCTGCTGGCCGGCCTCCTGTTCGGACCGGTCGCGATCCTCGCCTGGGCCACCGCCGAGCACGAGGACCTGGTGCGCGACGCGTCGACCGCACCCGCCTCCGAGGCCGCCCCGGTCCGACCGACCGTCGAGGTCGCCGCCGCCCGGACCGGACGGGCGCGGGCGCCGCGACCGGAGCTCGTCACGGGGCTCTGAGCAGCCCGGCGCGGACTCCCCATGACCGCCAGGGCGTATCCTGGCGGTCATGGACGACAGGTCGTCGCGCAGCGCCCTCGAACCGGGTCTGGCCCGGGCCGGCCGGCGCGGGCGCGCGCTCGACCGGTCGTCCAGCCGCGCCGACTTCGAGACGGCGCTCGAGCGCCTCGGCCACACGGACCTGTCGCCCCACGACGCCGAGCAGGCGTGGGAGGCCTTCCAGGACCTCGCGGCGGCCAAGAGCCGCGTCACCGTGGCGGACCTCCAGGCGCTGCTCGACGACCGGCTGCGGGCCGTGGCCGAGCAGTACCAGCTGCTCTGGCTCGAGACGCGGACCGCGTCGGGGACCCCCTCCTGGGCCCGCGTCCGGATCCTGGAGCGCAACCACGAGGCGCCCGCCGAGGCCGAGGGGCACGGGGACGGACCGATCGACGCGGCGCTCAACGCCGTCGTCGAGGCCCTGCACGTCGAGGCCGACCTCGTGGCGTTCTCCGCCGAGGCGCTCTCGTCGGGACCGGACGCGCTCGCCGAGGCCGACGTCACCGTCGACGTCGGCGGCCGCCATCGCGCCGCCGAGGGGGTCGCCGCGTCGATCACCGAGGCCGGCGTGCGCGCCTTCCTGCACGCGCTGTCCGCCGCCCGCCGGGCCGAGCGGCCCGACGCCGGCTGACGGCTCGGCGTGCCGATCTCGCCGTACCTCCGCGACCTGCGCCGCCAGATCGGGTCGGCGCTGATCGTGCTGCCGTCGGTCGGTGCCGTCGTCCGCCGTGCGGACGGGCGTGTCCTGCTCGTGCACGACGCCTCCACGGACGCGTGGGTGCTGCCGGGCGGCGCCGTCGACCCCGACGAGTCCCCGACCGACGCGCTGGTCCGCGAGGTCTGGGAGGAGAGCGGCCTGCACGTCGAGCCGCGAGCGGTGCTCGGGGTCTACGGCGGCCGCGATCTCCGCGTCCACTACGGCAACGGTGACCGGGTGAGCTACGTGCTCACCGCCTTTCTCTGCCACGTCCTCGGCGGCGAGATCCGGCCGGACGGCGACGAGACGCTCGACGTGGCCTGGATCCCGCCGACCGCCTTCGCGGACGTCCCGCATCCGCCGTGGCTCGACCGGATCGCGGCTGACCTCCTCGGGGGCGACGCGGGCCCCCACTTCGCGCGCCCGACCTGGCGGCCGACCTCCGGCTGAGCGAGCGGGATCTGCGGTCCGGCGACGCCTATCCTTCGCCGCCATGGGCCACCGCCGACCCGCCGTGCTCGCCGTCGTCGCGGTCGTGGCGGCGGGCTGCGGCGCGAGCGGTGACACCCAGGCGGTCGAGCGGCTGATCGAGGAGGACTGGAACGCCGCGGAGGCCGTCGACGCGCGCTGGCCCGGACGGCCGGAGCTCGACGGCACGACGGCCGCGGCCGTGCGCTGTCCGGGCGAGGTCGAGGACGGCAGGGTCGTGTGCACGGTGCGTCTCGCCCCCGGCGGCCCGGCCGACGACGTGACCGTCGTGGCCGAGGTCGACTCCGGAGGCGCCGTCCGGCGCTGGCGGCTCGAGGGCTGAGGCGTGCCGCTCCTGCGCCGTCGCACGTCGCACGGCCTGCCGACGGTCCTCGGCACCCCGGACCTGTTCTCGACGGCGTACGGCAACGTCGGCTCGTCGATCTACTACGCGCTCGGCGTCACCGCGATCTACGCGCTCGGCATGACGCCGATCACGTTCCTGATCTCGGGCGCGATCTTCGCGTTCACGGCGTGCACCTACGCCGAGGCCACGGCCCGGTTCCCCGAGGCGGGCGGGTCGGCGTCGTTCGCCCGCCGGGCCTTCAACGAGGTGGTCTCGTTCTTCGCCGCCTGGGCCCAGATGCTCAACTACACGATCACGATCGCCATCTCGGCGTTCAGCGTCCCGCCGTACCTCTCCGTCTTCCCCGGGCTCGGCGCGCTGCACGACGGGGCGCCCAAGCTCGGATTCGCGATCGGGCTGTGCGCGCTGCTCGCCCTGCTCAACATCCGGGGGATCCAGGAGTCCGCCCGGCTGAACATCCTGCTGGCCCTCGCAGACCTCGCCACGCAGGCGCTCCTCGTGCTCGTCGGCGCCGTGCTGATCCTGTCGCCGTCGGTGCTGATCGAGAACGTCCACTGGGGCGAGGGGCCGACCCTCAGGAACTTCCTGATCTCGATCCCGATCGGCATGGTCGCCTACACCGGCATCGAGACCATCTCGAACATGGCGGAGGAGGCTCGCGACCCCGGGCGCGACGTGCCGCGCTCGATCGCGCTCGTGGCGCTCGCGGTCTTCGCGATCTACGCCTTCCTGCCGGCCGTCGCGCTCTCCGCGCTGCCCGTCCACGAGGTGCCGTTCGAGCATCCGACGACCGGGTCGCAGTTCACGTCCCAGCTCGCCACCACGTACGCGGCAGACCCCGTGGCGGGCATCGTGCAGAACCTCGGCCTCGGCGTGCTGACGACGCCGGTCGCCCTGTACGTGGGCCTGCTGGCGGCCACGATCCTGCTGATCGCCACGAACGCGGGCATCATCGGCGTCTCCCGGCTGACCTACTCGATGGGCGTGCACCGGCAGTTCCCGCGCTTCATCTCGACGGTCCACCCGACCTACCGCACCCCGTGGCTCGCGATCATGCTCTTCACGGCCGCGGCCGTGGTGCTGATGCTCCCGAACCAGCTGGTGTTCCTCGGGAACCTGTACGCGTTCGGGGCGATGCTCTCGTTCACCGTCGCCCACGCGGCCGTGATCGCCCTCCGCCTGCGCCGGCCCGATCCCGACCAGCCGTTCCGGGCGCCGTTCAACGTCCGCGTCCGGGGCTACGACGTCCCGCTCTTCGCGGTCTTCGGCGGGCTCGGGACGCTGGGGGCGTTCCTCGTCACCTCCGCCCTCTTCGCCGACGTGCGCTACGCGGGGCTCGGCTGGATGGCGCTCGGGATGACGATCTACGTCCTCTACCGGCGGAACCAGGGGCTGCCGCTGACCGAGACCGTGCGGGCGGAGCCGAAGGTCACGGGACCCGAGGTCGAGCTCGAGTACAACACCGTCCTCCTGCACCTCACGGAGGCCGCCGTGGCCGACGAGATGACCGCCACCGCCCTGCGGCTCGCGGGCGAGCGGGGCGCCCGCGTCGTCGCCGTCTTCCCCGTCGTCGTGCCGGCCTCGCTCCCCATGGACGAGGTCGATCCCGAGGCCGAGCAGGTCGCCCGGCGCCAGCTCGACGAGGCCGAGGCGCTCGGCGCCCAGTACGGGGTGCCGGTGATCGGTCGCATCATCCGCACCCGGAACGCCGGGCGGACGCTCGTCGAGGAGGCCGAGGCGCGCGGCTCGGAGATCATCGTGCTCGCGGCGCCCGGTCGCGCGCCGAACGCGACGCGGCTCTTCGGCGACACGGTCGACTACGTCCTCCGCCACGCGCGCTGCAAGGTGATGGTCGGCGCGACGCCGGAGTGGCGCGGACCGCGCCGCGCGGTCCGGGCGGTGACCCGGTGAGCGGCCGCTCGGCGTACCGCGGCACGACGGCGCTCCTCAGCGTGGCCATGGTGGTCCTCGGCCTCGTGGCGCTCGCGCGCACGGCGGCCGCGGCCGGGATGGCGCCCGCGATCGGGTACGCGATCGGCGTGGCGCTCGTCGTGGCGGGCGGCCTTCGCCTCTGGCTCGTGATCCGGACCGGCTGACCGTGGCCCGCAAGCTCCCCACGTTCGAGCGCATCCTCGGCGGCGAGGCGATCATGGCGATCGTCTACGCCGAGATCTCGTCGTCGCTCTACTTCGCGCTCGGGATCGTCTCGCTCTGGGCCCTCGGCCTGACGCCGCTCGTGCTGATCCTGGTCGGCCTGCTGTTCGGCCTCGCGGCCTCGGCGTACTCGGAGGGCGTGACGACGCTCGACGAGGGCGGCGGCGCCTCGGCCATCGCCCGTCGGGCCTTCGGCGACCTCGTGGGCTTCGTGGTCGGCTGGGTCGTCGTGCTCGACCTGGTGGTCGTGATCGCGCTGTCGCTCCTCTTCGTCCCGCACTACGCGGCCGCCGCCGTCGGCCGCCTCGACGACCTGAGGAGCCCCGCGGACGCCGTCGTCGCCGTCGTCCTCGTCGCGGTGCTGGCGGCCGCGCTGCTCACCGGCCGGGCGCGGATGGGCCGGCTGGCCCGCCCCGTGGCGGCGCTCGACCTGATCGTCCAGGGTGGGCTCGTCCTGCTCGGGCTCGTCCTCGTCCTCGACGTCGACCGCCTGACGGGACCGCTCGAGCTCGGCGTGGCGCCGAGCTGGAACGCGGTCGCCTACTCGCTGCCGATCGCCCTGATCGCCTTCACCGGCATCGAGATCGTGGCGAACCTGCTGCGCGAGGCCACCGAGCCGGTCGAGGCCCTCCACCGCGACACCGTCCTCGCGGTGGTCGGCACGATCGTCATCTACGCCGTCATCGCCGCGCTGGCGTTGACCGCCTTCCCGGTCGGTCCCGCCCCGGGCGCCCCGTCCGGGTACGCGTCCGAGATCTCCACGACCTGGCTGAACGCACCGCTCGCCGGGCTCGCCGAGGCCGTCGGCGACGAGATCGGGCCCGCGGTCGGCACCGTCCTCCGGGTGCTGGTCGGCCTGTCGGCCGTCCTGATCCTGCTCTTCTCGGCCCTGACGGCCTACGCGGGCGCCACGCGCCTCCTCGGGTCCCTGGCGCGGAGCGACGCGCTCCCGCGGTTCATGGGCCGCCCCAGCCGACGCGCGCCGGCCGGCGGGCGGATCGTGGCGGTGCCCGCCCTGGGCGTCCCCTTCGTGCTCGTGGTGGCCTCGTTCTCGGAGGACGAGGCGAGCGGCCTGGCGGGCATCTACTCGTTCGGGATCCTGCTCGCCTTCATGGCGGTGTTCCTCGGTGTCGTCTGGTTGCGCGTGGCGGCGCCGGAGCTCGAACGGCCGCTCCGGATGCGGCTCGAGTTCCGCTTCCTCGGCACGCGGGTGCCGGCCACCGCGCTGATCGGCTTCGCGCTCTCCTGGGTGCTGTTCGTCCTGACCCTCGGGTCCCATCCGTCGGCGCGCATCGTGCCGCCGCTCTGGTTGCTCGGCGGGCTCGTGCTGTACGTCGTCGCGCGCCGGCAGCGAGGCGCGTCGGTGCTCGGCTCGGGCCAGGCGCGCGCGGCCGCGCCACCCCTGGAGGTCACGGAGGTCCGCTACGGCACGATCGTCGTGCCCGTGAAGCAGGCCGGCCCGATCGAGGAGGAGATGCTGGCCGTGGCGGCCAAGCTCGCCGCGAGCCAGGACGCCCGCGTCCTCGCCCTGCAGGTCACCGAGGTGCCGCTCTCGGACCCCATCGACGTCCGGCGCCCCGAGGACGAGGAGCGGGACGCGCGGCTGCGCCGGATGGCCGAGACCTTCGCGAGCGACTACGGGGTGCCGGTGGAGCTACGACTCCTGCGCAGCCGCGC
This sequence comes from uncultured Thermoleophilia bacterium, assembly GCA_902806305.1. Lineage (GTDB taxonomy): Bacteria > Actinomycetota > Thermoleophilia > Gaiellales > F1-60-MAGs149 > CADCWC01. The sequence goes on from CADCWC010000134.1 coordinate 6,626, forward strand.
CATCTCCCAGACGATCGCCGCCGAGGCCCGCGCGGCCGGCGCGGGGCTGATCCTGATCGGGGCCGTGCCGCACTTCACGCAGCGTGCCGGACGCCTCCAGGTGTTCTCCGAGACGGTCGAGAACCTGCTCCGGAAGGCCCACTGCCGGGTGATCGTGACCTCGTTCCCGGCGGGGACGACGGCGAGTCCGCCGGACCCGCCGGCGGGCGCCGTGGCGGAAGCGCCGCGGTAGGCTTCGCCGGACGGGCGCCGCCGGACCGGCCCGTCGGAGAGGAAGCCCGTCTCGTGCATGCGCTTGTGATCGGCTGCGGACGTGTCGGCTCGGCCGTCGCCCAGCGCCTGGCCGCCGAGGGGTGGTCCGTGGCGGTCGTCGACGAGGCCGCGGAGGCGTTCGGCCGGCTGGACGAGGGCTTCCCCGGCCAGACGTTCCAGGGCCACGCGCTCGATCAGGACGTCATGCGGGCGGCGGGCGTGGAGGCCGCCGACGCGTGCGTCGTGGCCACGAACGGCGACAACACGAACCTGCTCGTGGCGCAGATCGTGGATCGGAAGTTCGGCGTCCCCTACGTCGTCGTCCGGGTCCTCGATCCGGTGCGCGCGGCGTTCTACACCTCGCTCGGCCTGAACGTGGTGTGCCCGACGGCCGGCGCCATCGACTCGCTCGCGGGCGCGGTGCTCGCGCGCTCCGAGGCCGTGAGCGGCTGATGTACATCCTGATCGCGGGCGGCGGCAAGATCGGCCGCACGTGTGCCACCCGGCTCGTGGCCCGTGGGCAGGAGGTGACCGTCATCGAGCAGGACCCCGCCCGCTACGCGATCCTCGAGGAGGAGCTCGAGCACGTCGCCCAGTACGGGGACGCGACCGAGATCCACGTCCTCGAGCGCTGCGGCATCCGGCGTGCCGACCTGGTGGTGGCCGTGACCGGCGACGACGAGGACAACGCCATCGTCTGCCAGGTGGCCCGCGAGCGCTACGGGATCGGGAAGGTGATCGCGCGCGTCAACGATCCACGGAACCAGGAGGCGTTCGACCTGCTCGGGATCGCGCCGACGGTCTCGCCGACCACCTCGGTGATGGCCCTGATCGAGCACGAGCTCCCGGAGCACGAGCTCGTCTCCCTGCTGCTCCTGCGGCGGGAGGGACTCGAGATCGCCGAGGTCCAGATCGCGCCGGCGTCGCCCGCCGCGGGTCGCGCCGTCCGCGACATCAACCTGCCCGCCGGCGTCCGCCTGATCTCGGTCATGAGCGGGGGCGAGGCGGAGATCGCGGTCGGCGACACGGTGCTCGAGCCGGGCGACAAGGTGCTCGCGATCCTGAAGCCCGGCCTCGAGGACCTCCTGCGCGAGACCTTGCTCGGCGCACGGACCGTCCGCCGCTGAGGCGGGGACGACACCCGGGCGGCGGACCGAGCGGCCCGGAGCGTGGCCGCGATACGATCACCCGCACGTCGTTTGACGCGGCGTGATACATCAATCCCCGGAAGGCCGGCGTGCGCGACTTCCCCACCGTCACCGACCTGGTCGGCTCGACGCCCATCGTGCGGCTCCCGCAGCTGCAGCCCGCAGGCGGCGCGCGGCTCCTCGCAAAGCTCGAGTACCTGAACCCGGGCGGCTCGATCAAGGACCGCATCGGCCTGGCGATGATCGAGGCCGCCGAGCGCGACGGGCTGCTGCGCCCGGGCGGCACGATCGTCGAGCCGACGTCCGGCAACACGGGCGTCGGCCTCGCCATGGTCGCGGCGCAGCGCGGCTACCGCTGCGTGTTCGTGATGCCCGACAAGATGTCGCGCGAGAAGATCGCGCTGCTGCGGGCCTTCGGCGCCGAGGTGGTCGTCTGCCCGACGAACGTCGAGCCCGACGACGCCCGCAGCTACTACTCGGTGTCCGACAGGCTGGCGGACGAGATCCCGGGGGCATGGAAGCCGAACCAGTACGAGAACCCGGCGAACCCGGCCGCCCATGAGGCCACGACCGGTCCGGAGATCTGGGCGCAGCTCGGCGAGGAGCTCGACGTGCTGGTGGCCGGCGTCGGCACGGGCGGCACGATCACCGGCGTCGCCCGCTTCCTGCGCGGCAGGCTGCCCCGGCTGGAGGTCGTGGGCGCCGACCCCGAGGGGTCGATCTACTCGACTCCGGAGATCCACCCGTACCTCGTCGAGGGCGTCGGCGAGGACTTCTGGCCGACGACGTACGATCCCTCGGTCGTCGACCGCTACGTCACCGTCTCGGACCGCGACTCGTTCTGGGCCGCGCGACGGATGGCGCGCGAGGAGGGCATCCTGATCGGCGGCTCGGGCGGCCTCGCGCTGCACGCCGCGGTCGAGGTGGCGCGCTCGCTCCCACCCGACCGCACGGTGCTGGTCATCCTGCCCGACGGCGGGCGGCCGTACCTGTCGAAGATCTTCGACGACGCCTGGATGATCGAGCACGGCATGCTGGAGCGGACCGGCACCGTGCCGACGGTCGCCCAGATCCTGCGCTCGAAGGCCGACGAGACGGCGGAGACGCCCGCGTTCGTGGCGGTCGGGACGCACCAGCGGGTCGGCGAGGCGATCGACCTCCTGCAGCGCTACGGGATCTCCCAGATGCCCGTGGTGCGCCACACGAACGGCGACCCGCTCGACCTCGGCTCGCTGGTGGGCGCGATCCACGAGCGCGACCTGCTCGAGCGGGTGTTCCGCGACGGCGACGCCCTCGGCGAGGAGGTCTCGACCGCGATGGGGCCGCCGCTCGGCGTCGTCCGCTCCGAGCAGAGCGTCGACGCGGTCTACGGCGACCTGCAGGACCGGCCGGCCGTGGTCGTGGCCGACGGCTCGGTGCCGATCGGCGTGCTGACCCGCTCGGACCTGCTCGAGTACCTGGCCCATTCCCGGCGGACGTGAGGACACCCCCGATGGAGTTCGAGACCCGCGCCATCCACGCCGGACAGGAGCCGGAGGCCGTGACCGGCTCGGTCAACGTGCC
>CADCWC010000135.1 GCA_902806305.1 uncultured Thermoleophilia bacterium
CCTCCGACACGTCGATGACGACATGGCTGCCGTCGGCCACGCGACCCTCGAGCAGCTGCATGGCGAGCGGGTTCTCGACCAGGCGCTGGATGACGCGCCGGAGCGGCCGGGCGCCGTAGGCCGGGTCGTAGCCCTCGCGCGCCAGCAGGTCCCGCGCGTCGTCCGTCACGTCGACCGTGATCTTCCGGTCGGCGAGTCGCGCCTCCAGGCGGCGCAGCTGCAGGTCGACGATGCGGCGCGTCTCGACCGCCGTCAGCCGCCGGAAGATGACCGTCTCGTCGATGCGGTTCAGGAACTCCGGCCGGAACCGGGCCTGGAGGGCCGCCTCCACCGCCGCGCGGATCTCCTCGTGGGAACGCTCGGCCGTGATCAGCTCGGAGCCGGCGTTCGAGGTCATGATCAGCACGGTGTTCTTGAAGTCGACCGTCCGGCCCTGTCCGTCGGTCAGGCGGCCGTCGTCGAGCACCTGCAGGAGCAGGTTGAACACGTCCCCGTGGGCCTTCTCGATCTCGTCGAGCAGGAGCACCGAGTACGGTCGGCGCCGGACCGCCTCGGTCAGCTGGCCGCCCTCCTCGTAGCCGACGTAGCCGGGCGGCGCCCCGACCAGCCGGGCCACGGCGTGGCGCTCCATGTACTCCGACATGTCGATGCGGATCATGGCGCGCTCGTCGTCGAAGAGCAGCTCGGCGAGCGCCTTGGCGAGCTCCGTCTTGCCGACGCCGGTCGGGCCGAGGAACAGGAACGTGCCGATCGGGCGGCTCGGGTCCTGCAGGCCCGCCCGCGAGCGGCGGATGGCGTTCGCGACGGCCACGATCGCGTCGTGCTGGCCGACGACCCGGTCGTGCAGCCGCTCCTCGAGGGCCACGAGCTTCTCGATCTCGCCCTCGAGCAGCCGCGAGACGGGGATGCCCGTCCAGGAGCCGACGACGTCCGCCACGTCCTCGGCGTCGACCTCCTCCTTCAGCAGCGTGCCGGTGGAGCGCTCCTCCTCGAGGGCGCTCGTCTCGGCCTCGAGCTCCCGCTCGTAGGCGGGCAGGTCGCCGTAGCGCAGCCGCGCGGCGCGCTGCAGGTCACCGTCGCGCTCGGCCCGCTCGGCCTCGGCGCGGGCGTCCTCGATCAGCGCCTTCAGACGGCCGATGTGGTCGAGCCGTCCCTTCTCGCGCTGCCAGCTGTCACGCATGGCGGCCGCCTGGGCGCGGGCCGCCTCGAGCTCGGACTCGATCGCCCGCCGCCGGTCGCCGGACGCCTCGTCCTCCTCCTTGGCGAGGGCGGCCAGCTCGATCTCGAGCCGCACGATCCGTCGCTCGACCTCGTCGAGCTCGGTGGGCAGCGAGTCGATCTCGATGCGGAGCCGGCTCGCCGCCTCGTCGACGAGGTCGATCGCCTTGTCCGGCAGGAAGCGGTCCGTGATGTAGCGGTCGGAGAGCATGGCGGCGGCGACGAGCGCGCCGTCCTGGATGCGCACGCCGTGGTGGACCTCGTAGCGCTCCTTCAGGCCGCGGAGGATGCCGACCGTGTCCTCCACCGACGGCTCGCCGATGAACACCGGCTGGAAGCGTCGGGCGAGGGCGGCGTCCTTCTCGACGTGCTTGCGGTACTCGTCGAGCGTCGTCGCGCCGATGGCCCGGAGCTCGCCACGGGCCAGCATCGGCTTCAGGAGGTTCGCGGCGTCCACGGCGCCCTCGGCCCCACCCGCGCCGATGATCGTGTGCAGCTCGTCGATGAAGAGCACGACGCGACCCTCGGCGGCGGCGATGTCGGTCAGCACGGCCTTCAGCCGCTCCTCGAACTCGCCGCGGTACTTGGACCCGGCCAGGAGCGCGCCGACGTCGAGCGCCCAGACCTCGCGGCCCTTCAGGCTCTCCGGCACGTCGCCCGAGACGATCCGCTGGGCGAGGCCCTCGGCGATCGCGGTCTTGCCGACGCCCGGCTCGCCGATCAGGACGGGGTTGTTCTTGGTCCGACGCGAGAGCACCTGCACGACCCGTCGGATCTCGTTGTCGCGCCCGATCACCGGGTCGACCTTGCCCGCCGCGGCGCGCTCGGTCAGGTTCTGGGCGAACTTGCGGAGCGCGCCGTAGCGGTCCTCGGCGTTCGGATCGGTGACGCGCTGGCCGCCGCGCACGGTCTGGACGGCGGCGAGCAGGGCCTCCCGCGTCACGCCGTGGGCCTGCAGGGCCTCACGGGCCCGGCCGCGCTCCTCGGCGAGCGCCAGGATCAGGTGCTCGGTCGCGACGTACTCGTCGCCGAGCTCCCTGGCCTCCACCTCGGCCCGGTCGAGCACGGTCCGGAAGGCGAGGCTGGCCTGCGGCTGGCCGCCCGCGCCGCCGGAGACCCGCGGCAGCCGCGCCACGTCGGCCTCGACTGCGGCGCGGAGCGCGGCCGTGTCGGCGCCCGCGGCGACGAGCAGGCGGTCGGCGACCGACTCGGAGTCGGCCAGGAGGGCGAGCAGGAGATGGGGCGCCGTCAGCTCGGGATTGCCCGCGGCGCGCGCCCGCTCGGAGGCGGCGGCCACGGCCTCGGAGGCCTTGACGGTCAGTCGGGAGAAG
>CADCWC010000136.1 GCA_902806305.1 uncultured Thermoleophilia bacterium
GGTGCCCGCCGCGACGTCGAGGACGCGCATCCCCGGGCCGATCCCGCACGCCTCGACGAGCCGTGGCCCGAGCGGCAGCAGGAACGTCTCGACCATCGACGGGTAGTCGCCCGACGCCCACATCGCGCGGTGGCGGGTCTTCAGTTCCTGGTCCGTGGTCGTCGTGGACACGGAGCACCTCCTCGGTTGGGAACCGACGCGAAGCTACGCCGCTGCACGGCGGGACGCAGGGGGGCTAGCACCACCGTCGCGGCGGGCCGGACGCGGTGCCAGGGAGCGTCAGCGACCGCCGTAGTAGGGGTTCCGGAGCCGGTCGCGCCGCTCCACGAGCGCCGCCGCGGCCGCGGGGTCGCGGCCCCGGACCGCCATCTCGATCCCCTTGCGGCCGGCCGCCCGCGCCGCCGCCCGGACCGCGGTCTCGTCCGTGGCGCCGGCGTCGATCCAGACCGCGACGAACACCAGCACGTCGCCGGTCAGCTCGAGGAGCCCGTCCGCCACGGCGTCGAGCGTGCCCTGGCCGAGGCCGAGCTGCGCGGCGCCGAAGGTGATCGACTCGTGGCGCTCGGTCCGGATGGTGGCCTTGTTGACCATCACGGTCGGCGGCCAGACCGGCTCGTAGTGCTGCTTGTCGTCGCCCACGCAGACGAGGATCGGGGTGTGGCCCGGAGCGGGCGACGCGAACGCCGTCAGGAGCGCCGCAGCCGTCGGCCCGCCGCGCTCGGCCAGGAAGACGTTGACGTGGCAGCCGTCCGGGTCGGTGCCGGACCAGCCCTCGCCGACCGCCCCGTCGAGCGGCGACCGGGCCGCGTGGCCGTCCGTCATCGGGAGGCCGCCATCGTCGGATCCGGGAGCGTCATCGGCTCCCGCCCGTGCAGGAACCGTCCGTGGCCCGGCGCGACCTGGATCTCCCCGTCGGCGAAGACGCTCGTGCCGCGGACGATCGTGCGGTCGAGCCGCGCCCGCACCCGCCGGCCCGCGAACGGGGACCACGGGTTCTTCGTGAACTGCTGGGCCGCCGGGTCGACCGTCCACGGATCGTCCAGGTCGTAGACGGCGAGGTCGGCGTCGCCGCCCGGCAGGATCGTGCCCTTGCGCGGGTAGAGCCCTGCCACGCGGGCGCCGTTCGTGGCCGAGAAGCGCGCGAAGTGGTCGAGCGTCATGCCGCGGCGGTGGTAGGCCTCGTCGAGGACGAGCGGCACCGTCTCCTGGATCGTCTGACAGCCGTTCGGCGCCTCGAAGATGTCGTCCCGGCCCGCGTCCTTCTCGGCGTGCGTGTACGCCGCGTGGTCGGACACGAGCGAGTCCACGGTCCCGTCGAGCACGCGTCCCCACAGCGCCTCGACCAGCGGGCGGTCGCGGAACGGCGGCGCACAGCGGCCGTAGGGGCCGAGCCGCCGCAGGTCGTCGAGGTCGAGCAGGAGGTGGTGCGGGCACACCTCGAGGGTCACGGGCTGCCCCTCGCCGCGGGCGGCCGCCACGAGGCGGGCGGTCTCGGGCGTCGAGCCGTGCACCACCTGCAGCCGCACACCCGCGTGGCGCGCGAGGTAGATGGCGCGGTGGACGGCCTCCTCCTCCACGAACGGCGGCCGGCTCTCGTGGTGGGCGAGCGGATCGGTGCGGCCCGCCGCCCGCAGCGCGGCGAGCGACGCCCGCAGGATGGCGTCGTTCTCGGCGTGCACCAGGACGAGGCTGCCGAGGCCCGCGACGGTCTGCATGCCCTCGAGGAACTCGGCGTCCGAGACGTGCGGGTACTCCGGGTCGCTCAGCGGCATGAAGGCCTTGAAGCCGCGCGCGCCCTCCGCGTGCTGGCCGGCGATCTCCGGCAGGCTCGGTCGCGTGAGCGCGCCCCAGAGGCCGAAGTCGACGACCACCTTCGTCTCGGCGCGCTCGCGCTTGGCCCGGAAGATCTGCGCCGACGTCACGAGCGGCACGGTCAGCGGATGCTCCATCACCGTGGTGAAGCCACCGGCCGCGGCCGCCATCGTGCCGGTGGTGAAGTCCTCCCGCTCGGTGAACTCGAGGTCCTCGAAGTGCGAGTGCATGTCGATCGCGCCCGGCAGCACCACCTTGCCCCGGGCGTCGACGAACTCGTCGGCGCCGTGGAGCACCGCGTCGTCCGTGGTCAGGCCGGCGATCCGCTCGCCCTCCACCACGATGTGGGCCCGGACGACGCCGTAGTCGGCGGCGACCGTGCCGTGGGCGATGACGGTGCGCTTCACAGGGCCTCCACCGGCCGGGACGGGGATCGTCGCCGCGACGTCACGAGGCCGCGGGCGACGTGGACAGGTCGTCGAGCGCCGCGGCCAGCGTGGCCACCGCGAGCTCGACGTCGGCGGGATCGCTCGCCTCCTCGGGCGCGTGGCTGACACCGCCCGCCAGGGAGCGGACGAAGAGCATCGCCGCCGGGACGCCGGCCGCCGCCAGCACCGCCGCGTCGTGACCGGCGCCGGACGGCAACCGCCGCACGGGCGCGCCGACCGCGCGCGCCGCGTCCTCCAGGCGGTCGAGCAGCGCGCCGTCCATGGCCGCGGGCTCCGAGCGTCCGC